>JACRML010000011.1:0-1792 GCA_016214995.1 Deltaproteobacteria bacterium | reverse complement strand
TTTCGCTTGTTCCTCCTGCACTTGAGATAATTTCTGTAGAGGTTCTCAAAAGAAAAAAGAGGGGGTAACCACTCTCCAGCACGAACAGGCCATGCATAGTTGGCATTAGTCTTATTGTTGCCGTTCACATTGCCATTCCACATATTGACGTTCCACGCGTTGGTCGTATTGTTGGCATAGGTAGTAGACGACCAGTAGTTGTTGGCCTGCACATTTGCCCATCCACTTATCTGTTCTTCATCAGGCAATCCCCTTTCAGGGTATGTCTGACTGCCAGCCAATGCCCGACCCAACTTTTGGCTGGGTTGGGCGGGATGGGCGCACAGTGGTTTACTATGCGCGCCTGCCGGTCTATTATTAAAATCCCCCTTAATCCCCCTTCCCCGCTTTAAACATGCGAGGACAAGTTTCCAAAGGGGGAATTTTACACCCCTCTTTTCTAAAGAGGGGTATGGGGAGATTACTAACCTATAGAAAGGCAGTTCTGGCATTATTCCTTCCCCCTCATACTCTTTAGCCAGCCCTCGCTCTGTCTGCCCAAAGAGATAACCTCGCTTATTAGATGATTAAAGGAATTGAAGTTTTTAAGCGCCTTTACCTCTTTGCAGATTCTCACTGTTATTTTAAGCCCTTCAATGGTATCTCTTAGACTCTGAAGTGTGGAGAGTCTATCCCTCTCAGAGTTTGCCTTAATGATCAGGCGGACTACTTCACGGGATAGATTCCTCAAGTCTGTCCCAAGTGTGTATTTGTGATACCTTGAAAACCCTTTAACAATATTTTCAATATAAATAGTCATATCAAATGCCTTCTTGTATATGGGCAGATGTTCATACTGTGCCATACCCAAATAACCAAATCTCCAAATAACCAAATAACCTACTGTCCAGCACGAACAGGCCATGCATAGAAGGCATTAGTCTTAAGGCCGCCGAACACATTGCCATTCCACATATTGACGTACCACGCGAAGGTCGTACTGCTGGCATAGGTAGTCGACGACCAGTAGTAGTCGGCCTGCACATTGCTGAAACCTTGTGTGTTAAGCCAGGCGGCGGTATTTGCCTGTGCATAGTTAATCAGGCTTCTGAGTTCCTTTCTGTTAGGCAGCCGCCAGTCGCTGTAGCCGCAAATGGTTAAATTGTTTGCATAAGTCAGGGCAGTTGCCCATGTCCGCGTTATGCTGTCAGGCGCTTGGACCCACATTAAGCCGGTAAGATTGTCTGTAATACAAAGTCCTGTGCTATCAACGGTAAACCTCGGGCTTGGCCATGCAGCGCCTTTTTGTAATTCACCATCCTGTCCTGTGCTTGTGCAAGCAATCACAGCGCCTGCTGCGTCATAACAGATAGTCTGCCCTGTCTTGGAGAGATTGATTGGATTAATAGTCAAGGTTGTTGAACCTGAGATGCTGCCTGATGTTGCTGTAATTGTAGTTGAGCCCACATTAACAGTTGTTGCCAGGCCAGAGGCATTTATGGTTGCCTTTGTTGTATCCGATGAACTCCATGTTACAGATGCGGTTATGTTTTGTGTGCTGCTGTCTGAATATGTGCCTGTAGCCGTAAACTGCTGTGTTGCGCCGATGGTAATACCCGGATTTGCAGGCGTTACTGCGATGGAGGCCAGCGTCGCTGTAGTTGTTCCACCACCACCGCCGCCGCCCCCGCTGCCGCAACCGGTAAGTGAGATGGCAAGAATAAGAAAAAGAACCGTTAGCAATCCCCGATAGACTTGTCCCCGAATGTTTCCATCGGGGAAACATTCTGGCACAGGCAAATAAAATAATCTT
>JACRML010000060.1 GCA_016214995.1 Deltaproteobacteria bacterium | reverse complement strand
GTGCCGGGATCGAACCGGCGACCTTCACGTTGCGAACGTGACGCTCTCCCAACTGAGCTAACCCCCCGTTTAAAGACAGTTATTAATCGTTAGTTGCGAGTGTAAGGCAAAACTTTTTCACTATCATTTTCTACCGGTGTTCAGTATATCCTTTATAGTTGTTTTTAATTCTTTCAGGTCAGAAGATTTAACCACATAGGCATCAGATGCCCATGTGCCGAATTCCTGCTTATAGTGATGGTAGGCGGTAGATAAGATTACCGGTAGGTTTTTCCACCTTTCTTTAATTCGTCTGAGCACTTCTATGCCGTCCATTCCAGGCATCTTTATATCAAGGACTATGAGGTCAAACTTGTCTTTCTCCAATTTGGCAAGGGCTTCTTCCCCCGATGCTGCCAGATGGACATCCAGCCCTTCATCCCCTAGTTCTTCCTTGTATAAAAGCCTTATCCCTTCTTCATCATCTACTACAAGGATCTTTTCACGCATAATGTCCTCCCATGAAATAGGCTGAGAGGTTAGGAGGTTACCGTAAAATAGCGATTAAAACCCTCGCTATTTTACAAACCTGCGATTTGGCCGCCATACTTCGTTATCGGACAATTTTTGTTCCTCACCGTATCGGTGAACATACGGTTCGTCTCAAAAATTGTCCGCTGCCTCGTCTGGCAGCCAACTTGCAGGTTCCCCCAAAAATCAATGCCTATTTTGGGGAGGTTAATAAATCCTGCCTTCTCAACTCTTCATCTTTTCATCTTTTTAGCCGTACACTATTTACTGCTTGCTGTTCTCCGGTTGCTGCAACAGGAAGTTTTATTACAAACGTTACTCCAACCCCCATTTTGTTGTTTACCTCTATAATGCCTTTATGGTTTGTTATGATAGTATGCGTTATGGCAAGGCCAAGCCCGGTGCCTGTTTCTTTGGTAGTGTAAAATGGATTAAAGATATTGCCCATTATTTTAGGGTCAATCCCGCCGCCGGTATCACAAATCTCTGTTACTATCCAGTTGTCTTTATGCTTGGTTTGTATTGTAAGCGTTCCACCCTTCGCCATTGCCTGAATAGCATTGGCCATAAGATTATTGAAGACCAGCTTCAACTGCCGAGGGTCAGCCTCTATTTTAGGCAGATTGAGAGCGACATCTTTTACGACGGTGATGTTGTGTCTTTTAAAATCATCTTCAAAGAATAGTGTGGCATCCTCTATAATATTATTTATATCTTCCGGGAAAAATTCATATCCGTTTTTTTCTGAAAAATGGACTATCCCGTCCATGAGTTTTTCAAGCCTTTCAACTCCTTTTATGATTCTGTTAACATACATAAATTGAGACGAATTTTTGTTTAATTGTTGATGAAGTCTTTTGGCAAAGCCGCCGATAGACATAAGCGGGTTTCTTATTTCATGGGTGAGGGTTGCTGCCATCTCTCCGAGCGCAAGCAGTTTTTCTGCATGAACCAGCCTTGCCTGCATATCCTTCATCTTTGTATTGGTATGTGTCAGGTTAATAATACATTTGTAATTTTTGATAGCTGTGGAAAGCTGAAGTGAAATCACATCCAGCAGTTTCTTTTTTTTAGGAGATACGCCCCTTTTCTCTCTGTTTTTTAGATAAACTATGCCATAAAAAAGATCACCCTTTATTGGACAACAAATAACAGTTGAAAAGCCTATAGCACCCTGGTCAAAAACCCCTCGCCATAATTCTTTATTTGGCTTGGAGTGGGTGGCAAATATCAGTTTTCCCTGCTTCATAGCCAGGCCAGGAAGGCCTTCACCTTCCTTATATTCTTGCTGACAGCCCAGCTTGTTTCCAACTACCACAGCAAGATTTAACTTTCTTTTCTCGCGGTCCAGCAGATAGACAGCACACTGGTCAAAGACAAAAAACTTTATAAGCAGAGCAGCAACCTCCTCCAGCCTTTTTCCAAGAGGTTCTTCGGAATCTGTAAATTCTATAATTTTAGAAAGAATGTTGTAGCCCATAACTCGCTTCGCTAGGATTGCAAAATGAAAATTGTAAGTATTAGATTTTAAATTTTAAACATTTTAAAATTTACAATTTCCAATCTCCACTTTACAATTCAACATTCGTAGAATGTTGCTTACACCTTCGCTTCTCTTAAAAACTTTGCCGCTTCCTCTGGCGGGGTAGGATTTATATAAAAACCAGAGCCCCATTCAAAGCCTGCGACCTTTGCAAGGGTAGGCATTATCTCAAAGTGCCAATGATAATGCTTGCTGTCTCCGTCTTTTAAAGGGGATGTGTGGAGTATAAAATTATAGGGTGGAGAATTCAGCACCTTGCTCATCCTTTTTAGTGTATTGGAAAAAAGCTTGGCGAGGTTTTCATATTCGTGTTTTTGGGAGTTCTCAAATGCAGCCTCATGTTTTTTGGGAAGTATCCATACCTCAAACGGAGCCTTTGGCGCATAAGGGGTTACTGCAATAAAATCCTGATTCTCAGATACAATTCGCACACCCTGCATTATCTCCTGACGGATAATATCGCAGAATACGCATCTTTCTTTGTAATTGTAATAGTCCAGGGAGCCGTCTAACTCCTCTACAACCCTTTTGGGGATGATGGGCAGGGCTATAAGCTGTGAATGGGTATGTTCAAGCGAGGCGCCTGCAGCCTCGCCATGATTTTTAAATATCAGGACATAGCGAAATCTGGGGTCCTTTTTAAGGTCTATTACTCTGTCTCTGTATGCCCACAGCACATCCTCAAACTGTTTTTCTGATATGCTGTATAAAGAGTCCTTGTGGTTGGCTGACTCAAGTATTACCTCGTGAGCGCCTACGCCGTTCATCTTGTCATATACGCCGTCGCCTTCCCTGTTAAGGTCTCCTTCTATGCGGAGAGCTGGAAATTTATTCGGCACAACCCTGAGTGTCCAGCCGGGCGTATTTGCTTTAGAACCATCAGCTCTATAGGCCAATATCTCCTTCGGGGTTTTATCTTCATTTCCTGGACAAAACGGGCAGAAACCGTTTTTGGTAGGAGGATGTTGAACTACGAATTCCGACGGTCGTTTACCTCTTTCTGTTGAAATAATTACCCATCTTCCGATTATGGGGTCTTTTCTAAGCTCTGGCATAGTCGCTCCACTCCAAAAATGCACATTGAAATGCATCAATTTTGCATTTTTCAGTTTTATTTTTCATTTTGCAATTTACTTACTGAGCCTTTCTCTGTTTTTCCTGCGCTTCTTCTTCTTCCTTGCATCTTATGCAGGAGGTCGTAACAGGTCTTACCTCGAGTCTTTTTTCCGATATTCCCTCACCGCATATTTCACAGATTCCGTAAGCGCCGTCATCTATTCTTTTTAGGGCCTCATGAATCTTTGCTATAAGTCTTCTTTCCCTGTCCTTGACTCGCAGCAAGAAATTCCTGTTCGTCTCATGGGATGCCCTGTCAGTCGGATCCGGAAACCCTTCTTCATCTGTGCTGCTCAGCACCGTTACAGCCTTTCCGGCCTCTGCGAGCAGTTCCTCTAGTTTTGCATTAAGTAGATTCTTAAAAAAGTCCAATCTTTCTTTTTCCATAGCGAAAAATTATACTCCAAATAGAAACTGATGTAAATACAAAAACAGGGACCCAAAAATAGACATTGATTTTTGGGTAAACTAGCAAGTTGGCTGCCAGACAACACACCCTTTAATCCCCTCTCGAGAGGGGATTAAAGGGGTGTGTTATTTGCGACCAGCCGTAACCCACCCCTTCCCCTCCTTGGAGGGGATAAAGGGGTGGGTTGTGAGGAGAAAAAATGCGCCGATAACGAAGTATGGCAGCCAAATCGGCTGGCTCCACTTGCTGCGAAGCAATTGCAAGTGGAAGATGTAAAATAGCGAGGTCTTCAATCGCTATTTTACGGCAGGGAGGTAAACTGGAAGTAAGGTTAAGGCTGAGGTCAAGGATAATACTAAGGTTAAGTCTGTAAGGTTTTTTCCCGCCGTAACCTTAGCCTCAGCCTGCTTCCGTTCTTACATACGTCCCACTCTTTCCCCCCGTCTTTTTTACAAGCCTTATATGGGAGATGGTCATTTCTTTATCAATAGCCTTGCACATGTCGTATATGGTCAGGGCAGCAGCGAAAACTGCCGTTAATGCCTCCATTTCCACGCCTGTTTGGCTGGAGACCTTTACACTTGCAGTTATATCAATACATCTTTTTTTAATTTGCGGCTCGAAAAATATATCTACCGAGGTTATATTTAGGGGATGGCATAATGGTATTATATTACATGTCTTTTTTGCTGCCATAATTCCGGCAATCCTTGCAACGCCAAGCACATCGCCCTTTTTAATCTCATTGGCCAGCAACGCCTTTAATGTGGCACTTTGCATAAAAACGCTTCCTTTTGCAACCGCCTCCCTTGTTGTTATTTCCTTGGCAGTTACATCAACCATCCTTGCTTTGCCATGTTTATCTATGTGGGTAAGTTTTGACATAATAAAACCGTTATCCGTGTCCGTTATCCGTGACTGTAAAACATGGCCACGGAACACGGTCACGAATCACGGTATTTCAACTATCCTCCCCTTTTTTATTTCAAGTATAAAAAGGGTTTTTACAGCCTCTCTATTGCTGTCAAATGTGATATTGCCAGTTGCCCCAGGAAAGTCCTTCAAATTGGCAAGATTTACCCTCACATCTTCCCTATGACTCCTGATTTCTGACTGCTGACTTTTTTTGACAGCCTCTATCATCATCTTTACTGCATCATAGGCTTGAGCTTCAATAATACCAGGTTCTGCGCCATAGAGATTTCTGAAGTTATTTACAAACTGAGAGGTTGCTTCCCTTTTGCTGCCTGAGAAGAAGCCGTCTATAAAGATGGAGCCTTCTACATATTTGCCTGCCATTTCTACAAGTTTTGGAGAGTTCCACCCATTAGACCCGAGGAGCTTAACGTCTTTGATATTATAATAAGCAAAGTGAGGGGCTATGAGACCGATGGTATCAAAATAGTCGGGTATATAAAGGGCATCTACCGCCACAGTGGTCTCGAATATTTTAGTTTTTCTTCGGCCCTCCTTTTTTTCGGTTTCTTTTATTTTAAACAATTTTACTATCTCTTTTCCAAAATATGTCTGACCCTCTTTGTATTGCTCCTCAGCCGCTATCTCACCATTATTTTTCTTGACCTCCTCTTTAAAGAGATTGGCAAGCTCTATTCCGTAGGGGCTATTGGGGTAAAGTATAGCAAATTTTTTATAGTTTAACTTGTTTATTGCATGAGAGGCAACAGACTTTGCCTGCTCAGATGACAATAGAAAGTTTCTGAATATATACTGTCCAACATTGGTAAGGCCTTCTTTCTGAGAGAGGGTGATTGTGGGCACCTTTAATTCCTGAGCCTTTCTTGCACCATCTGTTGCGGTTATGCTCAAAAGCGGACCTATAATACCGACAACATTTTCGCTTAAGGCAAGCTCTTCTACGGCCTTTGCTGATGCAATAGGGTCGTCTCTGGTATCCTTGACAATCATTTCTACATTAATAGTTTGAGTATTATCTTGTTCTCTTGCCCCTTCTATCCATTGACTTTTTAATTCAAATATGTCTGCAGCAAGCAATATCCCTTTTAATGCCTGTTCGCCAAAGTGAGCATATCTTCCGCTCAAAGGAAGGATGACGCCGATCTTGAATTTCTGGTGTGAGAGATAGGATGTGGCGGGTGGTGACGATAATTCCTCAGAAAAAGCTGTTTCGGTGAGTAGTGAGCAGTATGCGGTAATCAGTAATAAGAAGCAAGAAGCAAGAAGCAAGGGGCAATATCTTTTCCAACTGATCTTCTCCAACTTCTCGCTTCTAACTTCCTGCATCTTGCATCCTGCATCCTGCATCTGTCTCCTCTTATTCAAACAGGTTCTTCATCTTTTCCAGAAAATTCTTTTTTATTGGGTTTGTTTCTTCTCCGCTTATTTTGGCAAACTCCTCCAGAAGTTCTTTTTGCCTGGTTGTAAGCCTTGTCGGGGTTTCTACCTTTATAATTACATTCTGATCGCCTCTCTGCCCCGTGTGTAGTGAGGCTATACCTTTGTTTTTGAGCCTGAATATCTTTCCAGCTTGTGTACCGGCAGGAACCTTAAGTTTGACATTCCCTTCCAGGGTTGGGATATCTATCTCGCAGCCAATCGCTGCTTGAGGAAAACTTATTGGAACTTCGCATATTATATCACCGTTTTGTCTCTGGAATATGGGGTGAGGTTTGATGCTTATGATTATATAAAGGTCTCCGGGAGGTCCTCCGTGGATACCGGATTCCCCTTCACTTGAGAGTCTCAGCCTTGTATCCGTTTCAACGCCTGGCGGAATCTTTACGCTGAGGCTCTTTATATCCTTTATCCTGCCGATACCGTTGCATTCAGCACAAGGTTCTTTTATAATAACCCCCTCGCCCTTGCAGTGTGAGCATGGACGGGATATACTGAAGAAACCCTGCTGGTAGTTGACTTGTCCTCTTCCGCGGCAGGTGGGACATTGGGTAGGAGATGTTCCCTGCTTTGCGCCGCTTCCATTGCATTTTTGACATTTGGTAGTTTTGGGGAGTTTTATGTTTTTTTCTGTACCGAATGCCGCTTCTTCAAAAGTAACTTCCATGTCATATCTTAAGTCCGCCCCCCGCTGCCCCCGTGAACGTTTTCTGTTTGCCCCAAAAAAATCTCCAAATACATCGCCAAATAAATCCTGAAAATCAACGCCAAACCCGGCTCCCGGTCCGAAACCTGTCCCTGTTTCAGCATAGCCAAACCTGTCATACTGGGCCCTTTTATGAGGATCTTTTAAGACTTCGTATGCGGCATTGATTTCCTTAAAATGCTCCTCAGTATTTTTATCACCAGGATTTTTATCGGGGTGATATTTGTGGGCAAGTTGTCTGTATGCCTTTTTTATTTCATCATCAGAGGCATTTCTGTCAATGCCTAATATTTCGTAATAGTCTCTTTGTGCCATAAAAATATTGATGCAAAATTCAAGATTCAAGGTGTAAGGTTTTTATTGTATCTTGCAACTTGTAATTAGTTACCACCATACCAAAAAGCCATGTATGTAAAGGCGTGGGGTGTGTCTTGCTTGTTGAGTCTTGAAACTAGTCCTGCCTACCTGGCGCTTCTTCCATTTCAGGTAATGTCTCTGGGAGTTTAGATATAACCACCATTGCGGGTCTTAAGAGTCTGCCGTTAAGGTAATAACATTTATGAAACTCCTTAACAACGGTTCCTGGTTCGCATTCGCTGGTTTCTTCTTGGTTCACTGCCTCGTGTTTTGCTGGGTCGAATTTTGCACCCATTGCAGAAACTACTCCAATGCCGAATTTCTTTAATACAGCCAATAGATTATCAAGGATGAGCTTTATTCCGTCTTGTATAGCAGAAAGGTCTGATTCATCCTCTATATGACCAACGGCCCTTTCAAGATTATCTACAACTGGAATGAGTTCTTTTATTAGTCTTTCGTTTGAAAAGCTAATCAATTCCCCTTTTTCCTTTTCTACCCGCTTTTTATAGTTTTCAAGGTCTGCGCATGTCCTTAAAAATTTATTATAATTTGTTTCTGCCTCTTTTATCTTTTCCTCAAGGCATTGATTAAGCCTTTTTATCTCAGCATCAATCTGCAGATAGTTTGGAGTTGTTGGTTCCAAGTTAGGAATTTCCTCGCCCACTCCATTGACACCTGAAGCTTCTGGCTCCTGATTGTTTTCTTGTGCAGGCGTCTCTATCTTTATGTTATCTTTTTCTTGCTTTTTCATTAGGTTGCTCCCATAAAATACCGCCTCAAGTTGCGAGATTCAAGTTTTTGCTTGTGTTTTGTAACGTGTGGCTGTAACTTACATCTTCCTTTTACATTGCTTCCCTTCTTGTCATTATATCGCTCAAAAGAGCGGCGGTGTAATTTACCAATGGGATAATCCTGGGATAATTCATCCTCGTCGGTCCTATTACTCCCAAAGTTCCGAACACATTGCCGTTGCTGCCATAAGGTGCGGTTATAATACTGCACCCCTTTATTTCATTAAATCCGCTTTCAGAACCAATAAATATATTGACTCCTTTGGCATCTATAGCCTTGTCAAGAATCTTTATAAGGACGGATTTTTCTTCAAATGCCTTAAAGAGAAATTTCATCTTTTCTGCATCTTCAATGAATTCCGGCTGGTCAAAAATATTAGTTTTACCATCCACATATACATTGTCGGTATTTTCATCTTTATCTAAGACAATCTTGCTCAATTTGAGCGCCTTTGACAGAAGCCGGTCATAAAGATTTTTCTCTTTCTTCATCTCTTCCACTATCTTTGCTTTTAATTTCCGCAAGGTCAATCCCCTTGCAATACCATTCAGATAAGCAGACATCCTTTCCATATCATGCTGCTCCAAATCCTCTTCTATCTTGACAATGCGGTTTTGGATAATGCCAGAATTAGAGACAAGCAGCATCATAACCTGCTTTTTGCCAAGTTTTATGAATTCCATGTGTTTTATAAAAACATTTTCAAACCGCGGTGCTAGAACAACACCCATGCAATCTGACAGAGACGACAGGATGCTTGATGTATTAAACATTACCTTTTCAATCTCTTGAGACCGATGGCATTTTGTTTTTATTTTCTCCATTTCTGACTGAGACAGTTCCTTTATCTTTAATATGCAGTCAATATAAAACCTGAATCCTTTGTCAGTAGGAATCCTTCCGGCAGAGGCATGCGGCTGCCTCAGATAACCTATCTCTTCCATCTCCGACATTATATTTCTTAGTGTAGCAGGGCTTAGCTCGGGTATATGCTTTTTGCTCAGCATATTTGAGCCGACAGGCTCGCCAGTATAGATATACTGCATGATTATTGCCTGAAGTATGTTTTTAATGCGGCCGGTTGTTAATCTTTCATTCATAGTTAAAGATATAATAGCACCGTTGGCATCAAAGCGCCAAAGTTTAAAATATCAATGCCAGCTTCTCTTGTCAAGAAAAGAAAATATAAAAACCTTTTCACTTTGACAATGTTGAAAAAAATTGCTTATAATAACAAACTAAACTCAAATTACACTCAAGGCCGTGTATTTTATATGATAAATACGGTGCCTTTAGCAATGGTGGGTTAAGATATAATGCAATGGGATTATTAACCCAAAAAATGCAATTGCATTTTTTGGGTTACGGCATTGTCCCATATTTATAAAAAGGTACTATCATGAAGATAGACAACATACGCAATTTTTCCATCATAGCCCACATAGACCACGGAAAGTCAACGCTTTCCGACAGGCTCTTGGAGCTTACCGGCACTATAACCTCCCGGGAAAAGAAAGACCAGTTTCTTGACAAGATGGAACTGGAAAGGGAGCGGGGCATTACCATCAAGGCCCAGACTGCGCGGCTTCTTTACAAGGCGCTGGACGGCAAAGAATATATCCTGAATCTCATAGATACCCCCGGGCATGTGGACTTCAGCTACGAGGTTTCGCGGAGCCTTGCAGCATGTGAAGGCGCGATACTTGTGGTAGATGCGTCTCAGGGTGTGGAGGCGCAAACCCTTGCCCATCTTTATACCGCTGTGGATGTAGGTTTGGAGGTTTTTCCAGTATTAAATAAGATTGACCTGCCCGCTGCCGAGCCTGAAAGGATTAAGCAGGAGATTGAGGATGTGGCAGGCATCGACGCATCGGATGCCGTGCTTGCCAGCGCAAAAGAGGGGGTCGGCATAAAAGAGATTCTTGAGGCAATCGTGAAAAAAATCCCTCCGCCGGAGGGGGATATAAGTAAGCCTTTAAAGGCGCTTCTTTTTGACAGTTGGTATGATACCTATCTCGGAGTTGTTGTGCTGGTGCGGGTTTTCGACGGCGTAATCAAAAGAGGCGTGAAGATGAAATTTGTTTCAACGAGCAAGATCTTTGATGTGGATAAGGTCGGCGTATTCGCCCCGCATCCGGTTGAGAAAAAGGAACTCTCCGCCGGCGAGGTTGGTTTTGTCATAGCAGGCATAAAAGAGGTTGGCGAGACAAAGATAGGCGACACCATAACAGATGCAGTAAGCCCAACAAACAGTCCGTTCCCAGGATTCAAAAGTGTTAAGCCAATGGTCTTTTCCGGCCTTTATCCAGTTGACTCAGCAGAGTATGAAAATCTCAAGGAGGCAATGGAGAAATTAAAATTAAACGACGCCTCGTTCACCTATGAGCCGGAAACATCCCTTGCCCTCGGTTTCGGCTTCAGGTGCGGATTTCTCGGCCTCCTGCACATGGAGATAATTCAGGAGAGGCTTGAGAGGGAGTACGGATTAAATCTGATAACGACAGCGCCTACCGTTATATATAAGGTTACTAAGACTACCGGTGAGGTCATATTCATAGATACACCTACAAAGCTTCCATCGGTTCAATACATAGGGAGGATTGAAGAGCCGTATATCATGGCAAGCATCCATCTGCCCAACGAATATCTCGGAGCAATCCTTGGCTTGTGTGAGTCACGGCGCGGTATCCAGAAGGCGATAAAATATATTACACCCGCAAGGGTTATGCTGGAGTATGAGATTCCGTTGAATGAGGTGGTTCTGGATTTTTATGACAGGCTCAAGACCTTGAGCAAAGGCTATGCATCTATGGATTATGAATATCTTGATTATAGAGAGGCGGATTTGGTGAAGATGGATATTCTCTTAAACGGCGAACCAGTGGATGCGCTGTCCATCATTGTTCCAAGGGAAAAGGCGTATTATAGAGGCAAGGAACTGGCGGAGAAGATGAAGGGAATTATTCACAGGCAGATGTTTGAGATTGTAATTCAGGCGGCTATTGGAAGCAAGGTTATTGCCAGAGAAACCGTGAAGGCGCTCAGAAAAAATGTTACTGCTAAGTGTTATGGCGGCGATATTACCAGAAAGAGGAAACTTTTGGAAAAACAGAAAGAAGGCAAAAAGAGGATGAAACAGGTCGGCAGCGTGGAAATACCTCAGGAGGCATTTTTGGCGGTACTGAAAATAGGAGACTGAGATACAAATTCTAAATACTAATTTCTAAATACCAATTTCTAAATACTAATTTCCAATGAAATGTCAAATATCAAAAACATGAGAAATTTGATCGTTGGACATTTCACCTGAAAATCCCAATAATGGTAGTCGCAGGCTTTATGCCTGCGCAAACGTACCCATAAAGGGTGTGACTACCGATTTTTATTACCTTTTGCGAACCAAGGGCTCATGATGTTTCATTAGAAATTAGACATTAGGATTTAGGATTTCATTTTATTATGAAGGAGAATATAGATGCAGAAGAAAAAAGCCATTAGAGAAACTATTGAGGCGATTGTCATTGCGTTGGTACTGGCTCTCATAATAAGGACGTTTGTTGTTCAGGCATTTAAGATACCATCTAGCTCTATGGAGCCTACGCTTTTGATAGGCGACCATCTGCTAGTCACAAAATTTATCTATGGTATACCCGTTCCTTTGACTTCCAGCAAGATTTTATCATTCAAAGAGCCAAAATCAGGGGATGTGATTGTGTTTGAATTTCCAAACAATCCGGAATATTGCAGAGGTTTTGGAAGCACGATCAAACAAAGGATTGTAAATACTATAGAGAGGAAAGATGTTTGGCAGTTAATTACCGATGATTGTAAGGATTTTATAAAACGGGTTGTTGCGGTTGAAGGAGATACCGTTGAGGTGAAGGATAAAAAGGTTTATATAAATGGTAAGCCTCTGGAAAATAACCGTGGAGTTAATATGGACCCTACTATATATCCAAGGGAGAACGAGGCCAGGGATAATTTCGGCCCCTATACAGTCCCCAAGGACTCAGTATTTGTAATGGGAGACAACCGCGACAGAAGCTTTGACAGCCGCTACTGGGGCAGCGTAAAACTTGAAGAGATAAAAGGGAAGGCGTTTATTATCTATTGGTCATGGGACGGCAGTGGGCAGTGGGTTAGATGGAGGAGGTTTGCGAATATTATAAGATAGGGTTGCTGAGGCTGAGGTTAAGTTTTAGTCACTTCTCACCTTAAACCTTAACCTCAACCTTGTATTGCAGTTTTCTATATGCTATAAAGCTTTTCTATGCAAGAATCTAAAAAGGTATTTGAAAGATATTTATCCGTAGAAAGGAATGCGTCACGTTATACGATAGAAAATTATATAAGAGATATAACGCAATTGGCGAGTTTTCTAAAAGGTAAGGGAATTTGCTCTAATAATAAGGAAGAGGTAGACGTAAGTAGTATAGATGAAGGTGCAATAAGGCTTTTTTTAGGTCACCTCTATAAAGACCACAAAAAGTCATCTATTGCAAGAAAGCTTGCATCAATAAAGGCATTTTTTAGATTTTTGATTAAAAAAGGAATTTTGCTGAAAAATCCTGCTGAGCTTATTTCCAGCCCTAAAATAGAAAAATATCTTCCCACTGTTTTAACAATAGATGAAGCAAAGGGACTTATGGAGGCAGGAAACAGTCAGGAGTCAGGAGTCAGGAGTCAGGAGTCAAAAAGTAAGAAACTGGTCACTATTTTAAGAGACAAGGCGATTCTGGAGGTTCTATATTCATCAGGCATACGGGTTGGTGAGATTGTAGGGCTTAACATGAAGGATATTGATCTTGACTCGGGAATAATCAAGGTCATTGGAAAAGGGAATAAGGAAAGAATTGCCATTATTGGAGAAAAGGCCAGAGAGGCTTTGAAGGCTTACATGGAAGAAGGGTCAAGGGTCAGGGGTCAAGGGTTAGGGAATGAGCCTGTTTTCCTAGGGGCAAGAGGAAAAGGGATTACACCGAGGGTTGTGCAGAGGCTTGTAAAGGATGCTGCCTATAGAAGCGGTGTCTCAAAAGACCCCACACCGCATTCATTAAGACATACATTTGCAACCCACCTGTTGGATGCAGGTGTTGATCTGAGGACGATACAGGAGATGCTTGGTCATGTAAGTTTGTCAACAACCCAGAAATATACAAAGGTAAGCGTTCAGAGGCTTTTGGAAGTTTATGATAAGGCACATCCGAGGGCGAAGAAGAAATAATTGCAAGTTGCAAAATGCAAATTGCAAATTATAAAAATAACCTTAATTTTGCATTTTGAACTTTGCATTTTTCAATGGAGCGCAGCGACTACATGTTTCACGGAACAACAATACTCGCGGTTCGTAAAGACGGCAAGGTTGCCATTGCCGGAGACGGCCAGGTTACGCTCGGCAATACGGTGATGAAGAGGGGCGCTGTCAAGGTGCGGCGCATGGGCGATGGCAAGGTGCTGGCCGGTTTCGCCGGTTCTACTGCTGATGCGTTTACGCTTTTTGAGAAATTTGAGTCAAAACTTGAGAAGTATCATGGAAACCTTCCGAGGGCTGCTGTTGAACTTGCTAAGGATTGGCGCACAGATAAAATACTAAGAAGACTTGAGGCGCTTTTGCTTGTTGTTGATAAGGAACACTCATTTGTCTTATCAGGCAGCGGCGATGTAATAGAGCCGGAGGGCGGCGCTGCGGCAATAGGCTCTGGCGGGCCATTTGCCCTGTCTGCGGCGAGGGCATTGTTGCAATATTCTAATCTTGATGCAAAGGCAATCACACAGGAGGCAATGAAGATAGCATCGGAGATTTGCATATATACCAATGAAAATATAACAGTGGAGGAATTGTAAAGAATAGTTACAAGTTACAAGTTGCATATTGCAAGTAAAAAAGCTACAACTTGAATCTTGAAACTTGAACCTTGCAGCTTAAAGCTATGAAAACATTTACCCCAAAAGAAATAGTCGCGGAGCTTGATAAATATATTATAGGCCAGAAAGAGGCAAAGAGGGCGGTTGCCATTGCCTTGAGGAATAGGTGGCGGCGTCAGCAGGTAGCGCCTGAACTTCGGGATGAGATTGCGCCGAAGAATATAATAATGATTGGGCCTACCGGTGTGGGAAAGACAGAGATATCCAGAAGGCTTGCCAAACTTGCCCAGGCGCCGTTTATAAAAGTGGAGGCGTCAAAGTTTACAGAGGTTGGCTATGTGGGTCGTGATGTGGAGAGCATCATCCGTGATTTAACTGACCTTGCAGTTAAGATGGCCAAGGATGAGGAGAGGGCAAAGGTTCACGAAAAGGCTCAGGAAATGGCTGAGGAGAGGCTTTTGGATTTGCTCCTGCCGCCGGTAACCTCTGTCGGGCAACAGCAGGACCCTGCAAGGATTTTGCAGGAAAGAGAACTGCAGAAAACTACGAGAGAAAAACTTCGTGTGCTTTTAAGGGAAGGGAAGATGGATGACAGAGTTGTGGAGATAGAAACAATTGAACAGAAGATGCCGGTAGTAGAGATATTTTCTGCAAGCGGCATGGAAGAGATGGATTTAAATATAAAGGATATGTTTTCAAATATGTTTCCGAAGAAGACCAAGAGGCGGAGCGTGAAAATTCCGGAGGCTCAGAAGATTTTGAGCCAGGAAGAGGCCCAGAGGCTGGTTGATATGGATAAGGTTGTTAAGCAGGCCGTAGAAAGAGTTGAGCAGTCAGGTATTGTATTCATAGACGAGATAGACAAGATTGCAGGCAGAGAATCCGGCCATGGCCCTGATGTTTCAAGAGAAGGCGTGCAGCGCGATTTGCTGCCCATTGTTGAGGGTTCTACAATAAATACCAAATACGGAATGGTAAAGACAGACCATATCCTATTTATAGCATCCGGCGCATTTCATGTTTCAAAGCCATCTGATTTGATTCCGGAGTTTCAGGGAAGGTTTCCCATCCGTGTGGAACTCAAGTCCCTTAGCAAGGGAGATTTTATAAGGATTTTGCAGGAACCTGAGAATGCGCTTACAAAACAATATGTGGCGCTTCTGGAGACAGAAGAAATAAAACTTAAGTTTACAAACGATGCAATTGCAGAGATTTCGGAAATGGCAACCATTGTCAATGACAGGATGGAAAACATTGGTGCAAGGCGCCTTCATACCATAATGGAAAGGATATTAGATGACATCTCCTTTAATGCTCCAGATATGGTTGCTGCAGAGAAAGAGATTATAATAGATGCAAAATATGTGAGGGAGAAACTGTCTGATATTATAAAGGACGAAGATTTGAGCAGGTATATTTTGTAAGGCCGTGAGCCGTGACCGTTTTCCGTGTCCGCAAAGACAAAACATTTCAGAATCATCTTTTTCTATACGGTCAACGGTCACGGACAACGGACACGGTATTTCTATGCAAAAATACATCCAAAAGGTTGAAACGCTTTTAGAGGCATTGCCATATATACGGCAGTTTTATGACAAGACCATTGTCATAAAATACGGCGGCCATGCCATGATAGAGGAAAGGCTCAAGCAGAGCTTTGCCAGGGATATTATTCTCATGAAATATGTTGGCCTCAACCCTGTTATTGTCCACGGCGGCGGTCCTCAGATTGGAGAGTTTTTAAAAAAGCTCGGCAAAGAATCCCGCTTTGTAAAAGGGATACGTGTCACAGACGACGAAACTATGGATGTGGTTGAGATGGTTCTGGTTGGAAAGGTAAATAAGGAGATTGTGGGGCTTATCAATCATTACGGTGGAAAGGCTGTTGGTTTAAGCGGCAAGGACGGCGGGCTAATAAAGGCAAAAAAACTGAAGACCAAAGGTGAAGATATGGGTATGGTAGGAGAGGTTAAGTCTGTCAATCCCCATGTCATAGAAACCCTTGACCAGAGCAAGTTTATACCGGTGATCGCGCCGGTGGGCGTGGGCGATGACGGCAAGTCTTACAATATCAATGCGGACACCGTTGCCGGAAAGATCGCTGCGGCTTTAAAGGCCGAAAAGCTTATACTTCTTACTGATGTGCAGGGTGTTTTGGATAAGAATAAGAAACTCATTTCAGCGATTACCATGCAGGAAGCAAAAAACCTCATCAAGAAAGAGGTCGCAACAGGCGGCATGATTCCAAAATTGGAATGCTGCCTCGACGCCTTAAAGAGCGGCGTGTTCAAGGCGCATATCATCGACGGACGGGTTGAACATGCGGTTCTTTTGGAAGTTTTCACAGATGCGGGGGTGGGAACGGAGATCTATAAAGACAGGGGATAGGGGTGAGGGGCTGGGAACTGATGATGGTTTTTACAAGCATCCAGTCCCAAGTCCCTGTATTTAAAAATATGTTAGCTATAGCTGAAAAAAACTGGACTATTAAAGAAACCCTCGCATGGGCAGAAGATTATCTCAATAGGTATGAAGTGCCTGATGCGAAGGTAGAGGCTGAGTATTTGCTGACGCATTTGCTTGGCTGCAAGAGGAGTAAACTTTATTTAAACTATAGCGATGTTATGGCTTGCAATGAATTGCAGCAATACATAGATTTTATTGAGCGGAGGATAAAAAGAGAGCCGTCCCAATATATCATAGGCGAGCAGGGGTTTTGGGGACTTTCTTTTAAAGTAAATAAGGATGTTCTGATACCGAGGCCTGAGACAGAAGTTTTGGTGGAAGAAGCAGTGAATACTGTAAACTGTAAATTGTTAAATGTTAACGGTAGAAAAGAACAAACAAACAGTATTTCACAGTGCACAGTTCACGGTTCACAGTTCGCGATTCTTGATTTATGCACCGGCAGCGGGTGTATTGCCATCTCCATTGCAAAAGAGATTCCTGATTGCCAGATATATGCAGTTGACATAGCAGAGAGGGCGCTGGATGTGGCACGAGAGAATGCAGAAAGAAATGGTGTTGCAGATAAGATAACTTTTCTAAATGGAAACCTATTTGAACCATTAAGAGGTTTGAATTTGAAAGCCGACTTGATCGTTTCCAATCCACCGTATATTTCAAAAAAGATGATGAAAGAGCTTCAGCCGGAGGTAAAAGATTATGAGCCGCAAACAGCCCTTTGCGGGGGCGATGATGGTCTTGATTTCTACCGCAGGATTATAGCTGAGGCTCCTAACTATTTGACTAAGAGAGGCCATCTAATACTTGAGATGGGTTACGGTCAGGCAGAAGAAATAAAAAAGTTAATAAAACAGAACAAAACTTTTGAGCATATTGATATCAAAAAAGACATTGCAGGGATAGATAGGGTAATTAAGGCTCGGAGAAAAGATTAAATCAATGAATAGAGAAGAAGTAATTTTAAATTTTAAAAACCTACTTTCAATCCAAGGCCGGCGCCGATTCTATCATCTGTTTAGATTGAGATATAAAACCGCATTGTGAAGGTTATAGCGTGTGCGAAAAGCGAATTCGTGAAATTGAAAAACGTCTTTCTGATATTGAAGAAGAAAAGAGCGCCCTGCTGAACGAACTTTCCGAACTCCATGCCGCTGTTCTAAAACAAGAAATTGCTCCCCAACCCCTTGGTTCTTCCGCATTACCGTCTGCTCCCGCTACAACAACCGAGAAGATAGAGTTGTTTTTGAAACTTTTCCGCTGCCGGGAGGATGTTTATCCGAAACTATGGCAGAATAAATTGAAAGGGACAAAAGGGTATTCCCTTGCCTGCGCCAACGAATGGGTCCGCGGGGTTTGCGAAAAACCAAAGGTCAAGTGTTCAGATTGTCAAAGTCAGTCATTCCTGAAGCTTGATGCCGCTGCCGTAGAAGCACATCTGCGCGGCGCTGCAACTATCGGGACATATGCTATCCGGGAAGATGACAGTTGCGTATTTCTTGCCTGTGACTTTGACGGCGATGGATGGCAGGATGATGTAAAGGTTTATAAGAATGTAGCACAATCTATGGGAGTGGATGTCGCACTTGAAAGATCGCGTTCAGGAGCCGGGGCGCACGCATGGATATTTTTTCAGGCGACTGTCCCTGCAAGATTGGCGCGTCTGCTTGGAACCGCTATCCTCTCCAGATGCGGTGAATACAGGCCAAATATAAGGCTTGAGTCTTTTGATCGCTTCTTTCCGAACCAGAATTACCTTCCTAAAGGCGGTTTCGGAAATTTGATCGCTCTCCCCCTTCAAAAGCAGCCACGCGAACAGGGGAACAGCAGTTTTCTTGATAATGACCTTAACGTTATTTTAGATCAGTGGGGGTATCTGTCACAGGTCAGAAGGCTGTTATTGGAGGAATTGCGCTCTCTGGTGAGCGCATATTTGCCGTCAACGCTGCAAACTAAAAACGAGGATGGTTTTGACGATACATCATGGATTGCAGACCAAAACGTCATGGAAGCATCCGTTGATTTGAAGAAAGATACGATTGCCGGACTTCTTAATGGTCAGTTAGAAATAAGGCTGACCTCTCAACTTCATATCCCCCTTGAAGGACTTCCGGGCAAGATTGTAAACAGGCTCAGGCGGACAGCCTGTTTTGCGAATCCTGAATTCTATAGACGTCAGCGCATGAGGATGCAGACATACCCTGAGCCCAGATTTATATTTTCCGGCGAGATGCGCCCCGATGAAATCATCCTCCCTCGCGGAACTCTGGATTCCGTTACCAGGATTCTAACAGAAGCAGGAGCCCAAGTAGTTGTGAGTGATGAGAGGCTGTCGAGAAAAAGGATCAAGACGACATTCAAGGGACAGCTCACGACGGAACAGGCAAAAGCGGTCAATATCATGAAGTCCCACGACTGCGGCGTCCTGGTTGCGCCTCCCGGAGCGGGGAAGACGGTCATGGGATGCGCCCTTATTTCCGAGAGGAAGGTTTCCACCCTTATCCTTGTCCACAGACAGCCTATTTTGGAGCAATGGAAGGAGCGTCTGACTGAATTCCTTGATATTGATAAGAAAGAGATTGGAGTTTTTGGCGGAACCAGGAAAAAGCGTACAAGCAGGATTGACATCGGGATGCTTCAAAGCATCTCGAAAACCGAAGATATGGAGGAGATTGCAGGCACATATTCGCAGATCATCATTGGTGAGTGTCACCACATACCAGCCGCGTCTTTTGAGTCTGTCATGAAACAAATCCCGGCCAGATATATTGTAGGGCTTACAGCCACGCCGCGAAGGAAGGACGGTCTTGAAAAGATTCTTTATCAGCAATGCGGGTCTATCCGGCACGAGATGCATTCGGCGGATGGGGGCAGATTGAGCAAGACTGCCTGTATCAGGGAAACGAGGTTCGTACACCCGGTGAACTGGGCGATCACCCGCCGTATCACCTTCTTATTGGATCCCTTGTCAGTGATGAAAGACGGAATGCCATTATTGCTCAGGACGTGGTCTCTGCGCTTAAGGCATCGCGATTTCCGCTGTTGATTTCAGACAGAAAAGAGCACATGGCTCGCTTTGAACGACTCATAAAGGAGCGTGCAACTGATGATGCAACCTTGTCTATGCTCAGGATAATTCGGTTGGACGGCAATTTATCTGCAAAGCAAAGAAGATTGGCGCTCGAAGAGGTCGGAATATCAAGGAAAGCCGGGGAGCCGACACTCATCATTGCAACCGCCTCTTTGATCGGCGAAGGCTTTGACCTGTCCGGCCTGGATACCTTAATCCTGTCAATGCCCCTCTCATTCGAGGGCCGCATGATCCAATATGCAGGACGTCTCCACCGCCTTTCTGACGGTAAATCAGATGTCCTAATCTACGACTATCTCGATTCCTTCAACGCAATGCTGCTCAAGATGTACCGAAACAGGTTAAAGGCATACAAAAAGATGGGTTATGTTATTCAGCAGATGTGAGGAAGGGACAGACAGAAAAAGACAAAACTTTTGCCAACAGATGCGATTCTCATTTCAACCGCAAAAGATTTTTCCGACACTTTTGTCTCCAGAGATGCTGAATTAAAACAGAAGGCATCAAGTTTTATATCTATAGTTAAACCTGAAGAATTATAATCTGCATCATCTTTTTATGCTGCTCAACTGCCGGATAGACAAGGTTGAATGGATGTGATAATAAGCATCCCTGAACTCCCTGAGCCCCCTGTAGAATTGAAGACTTCATAATGGGATTTACATAATCCCAAAATTCTGGTAGTATTTTTTCATACCAAGGAGGCAAACGAGATGGCAACAGCAATTAAGAAAACCATATCCCTTCCACCGGAACTTGCAAAAGAGGCCGAAGACATTGCAAGAGAGGAAAAAAAGCCCCTGAGCGCTGTTATTCAGGATGCATTGAGATATTTCAGAAGGGCAAGGCTCAAGGATGAATTTTTTCAAACACAGAATTATTGGAGCCGCATAGCTAAAGAGAAAGGAATTCTCACAGAAGACGACCTAAAGCGGTATCTTAAAAAATGAGGATAGTATTTGACACCAATATCTTCATATCCGCCCTTATCCTGCCAGACAGCTTTGCTGAAAAGGCAATCTTGAAGGTTATTGAAGGGTCTGATGAACTGATAATATCCCATGACATTATTGATGAAGTATTAACTGTTCTTTCCAATAAGTTCAGCCGGAATAGAGAAGCATTGAGCAGGACTGCTGTCAATCTTGCCGAGATAGGCAGGATTGTTAAACCGAAGGAGCGCATAAGCGTATTTCAGGATGAACCTGACAACAGAATCCTTGAATGCGCTACCACCGGAAAGGCCGATGCCATCGTTACCGGTGATAAGGAGATGCTTAAATTGGGGAGTTATAAAGAGATAAAGATTATAAGTTTGAAGGATTATTTGGCTATGCGTTAAAAGGAGAGGCTGAGGGATAAGGTTAAGGTTGAATGGATGTGATAATAAGAAATGGGGGAAGCGTCCCTGAGCCATCCGATTTCACAGAGAGATTTCACAGACTAATGAACTACCCTGCGGCAGAGACCGCATTAAAATAAAATAATAAAATAATAATAAAAAATAGGGACATCCATGATAAGTAAAGTCAAGGGGAAAACGGAGATTTCCCTCCACCTCCGGTTCTTGCTACTCCCGGCGGCTATTTAAATTCTCATCTGTCCCATTAGACCTTTTTAAATCACTTCTTGGCCCACTTTAGAAAG
>JACRML010000071.1 GCA_016214995.1 Deltaproteobacteria bacterium | reverse complement strand
TGAAAAAGTCTTTTCAAAATGACTCTCATAATATATAGTTGATGCAACAAGAAAAAGAGGAGGCAAAATGAGAGGCATCAACGAGACGCAGGCATACATGTTCAGCTATCTGTCGCCGGAACAGAGGGTCCCGGCAAAACATCCATTGAGAGTGATCAAGGTATATGCAGATGAGATATTGGAGAAACTATCAAAAGAATTTAACGAGATGTACAGCAGGATGGGGAGACCGTCGGTACCGCCGGAACGCTTACTGAAGGCGCAATTATTGATAGCGTTGTATTCAGTGCGTTCAGACCGTATGTTTTGCGAGATGCTTGATTACAACATACTATTTCGGTGGTTTTTGGGGATGAATATGGAAGAAGCCTCCATAGATGCCACGACCTTCACAAAGAACCGGGACCGTCTGCTTGAGCACAGGATAGCGGAGAAGTTTTTTGAAGCAGTGGTGGGATATGCGCGGCAGGAGAGTTTGCTTTCAGATGAACATTTCACAGTGGACGGCAGTCTGATAGAGGCGTGGGCGAGCATGAAGAGTTTTCGTCCCAAAGGGGAAGAGCCGAAAGATATGCCCAAGACAGATAACGACAAGGGCAACCCTACAGTAGATTTTCGAGGGGAGAAGCGGAAGAATGAGACGCATAGTTGCAAGAGCGATCCTGAGGCGTTGTTAATGCGAAAGGGCAAGGGTAAGGAAGCGAAATTATCATATAACGCGCATGCAATGATGGAGAACCGGAATGGGTTGTTGGTGGGGCTGAAAGTCAGCCGTGCAACAGGCACTGCGGAAAGAGAAACGGCGATAGATATGATAGAAGAGCAGAAGGGAAAAGGGATAAAGGTAAAAACATTGGGAGCAGATAAAGGATATGATACGAAGGAATTTATTGAGAAGCTTCGGGAGAAGGAAGTTACACCGCATGTAGCGGCCAATGAAGAGAGGCGGGGCGGTTCAGCAATAGACGGGCGAACAACACGACACGAAGGATATGCAGTGAGTCAGAAAATTCGCAAGAGAGTTGAAGAGATATTTGGATGGTTCAAAACAGTTGGGGGATTCAGAAGGAGCCGGTTTCGAGGGCGGGAGCGGACAGAGCTTCAGGCTCTACTGGTAGGGACGGCATATAATCTGATGAGAATGGCGAAACTCCTTGGGAGAGAAGCGGAAGCAGTATGATCGGAGAACGAAAAATCGGCAGTGGAAAGCATCAAAGGCAATAAAGTGGAGTATAAAACTCGAAGAAGTTACCAAAATGTTAAGTTGCACAAACATAAAAAGGGAAATTTTCTTTTTACACTGAGTTTTTCAGCAACCTGCTAAGGCACAAGATATAAACTTATCATCATCCGGATCCTTTGAAACGCTGAATGGGATTGGCGGTGCGTAAACCCAAATAGCGTTAACCGTCAACAGGTCAAGAAATACTGAAATATCTATGTCTTTAAATTGCCTTGATAATTCTGTTGCAATCCGTTGGTATTCATCAAATATCTCTTGTGATAAAACAATATCAATCTTCCCATCCCGCCATGCATCAAGAATCTGATATGGCGGACCACCGAAGAAAACCCCAGATATAAATACGTTCGTATCAAGTACGATTTTCACTTTTGTTTTCGTACTCTTTGAATTGCTGACGTAATATCTGACTTCTTCATGCCAACTTTTCTGGCTTGTTTGCGAGCATCAGAAATCAACTGATCAAATTCAGTCATGGAGGGTTGAGCAATCGACTTTAAGATGACCACATCATTTTTGTCTATTATAATAAACTGCGCCCATGTTTTCAATCCAAGCCGTCTTCTTATATCCTCCGGTATAACAATTTGTCCTTTGGAAGACATTTTAGTTGTCGCTAATGGTGCCATTTCATACTCCTATCTTTTATTAATCTTACAGGTAAGATTATAGCACACAAAAGATACTTACGAACGACTATCTTTAAAAGCTAACGTAGAATTGAGCGACGAGTGCCACTGAAAAACGTGAAAAAGCCATAGGATGATTTGCAAATCTCAAGCCGCCGCTCATCTGAAAAAGTGTCCTGTGGCACTCGTTCACTCCAATGACTTGTTATGTTTTCATTTTACTAACTGACCGATCCGATCCCATCTTACAGTAGTATTTTCGTTATCCCAAGACCAGTAGATTGATTGTGCTTTTCCTTGTACTGCACTAATATTAACAAAGCCCCAGAATCTACTATCATAGCTTTGATCACGATTATCACCTAAAACAATAATAGCGTTATCAGGAACAGTTACTGGTCCGAAGTTATCTCTTGCACCATCTTCAATATTTAAATCATTATGAATAGTAAAGTCTTCATCTACTTCTTTGTCATTTAAGAATAACTTCTTATTCCGAATTTCAATCGTATCTCCTCCTGCCGCTACAACTCTCTTAATAAATTCTTTCTTAGGGTCTTTAGGAAACTGGAAAATAATAATGTCGCCTAATTGAGGTTTGCGAAATCTATAAACAAATTTGTTTGCTATGATATGATCACCGATTTCGAGAGTGTGAATCATAGCAGCAGATGGAATTTTGTATGATTGAACAAAGTAACGCCTTGTAGCCCAAGATAGAGTAACCTCTATTGTGTGAAATTTAAAGTAGGGTAAAAAAAGGGCGCGCCTCCTATAAAATATTTTGTTACGGCAAATAACAAAAATCAAAAGGAGGAGCACCCATGGAAATCAAAATTAGCGTACCAGAAGCAG
>JACRML010000070.1 GCA_016214995.1 Deltaproteobacteria bacterium | reverse complement strand
GACAAACTGACCGTGCTGGTTTAAGAACAAAGGAATGTGCCAAGAGCACGTGGAGCAAATTATAAAGTTCAGCCAGCATTTTACTATTTTTAAGACGAGGACGTGATGGAGTTATATGAGTAGTTATTTTCGGAGCAAAGTTTGGGGCAGGGATTGTTATGTAACTGACAGAACCATAGATACCCATATACGAAGGCTCAGGGGAAAACTTGGCAAGTCTGCAAAATATATAGAAACAGTCAGGGGATTTGGCTATCGGTTTTTGGAGGGTGGATGAAAACTGGTCTTTTAGAAGCGGTAGTCAATGAATTGCAAATCGGTGTTCTGGTCATCAGTGATAAAAAAAAGCTCCTGTATGCAAATCCGTTTTTTGAAAAGACTTTTTCTGTTGAAGGAAAACCGGATGGGAAAAATCTTTCAGATGTTATAAAAGATAAGGCAGTTATTGAAGTAATAGAAAAAATGCTTTCTTCCAAAGGGAAACAGCCTCAAGAAATTACAATACAGGGCAGGGGAAGTCAGATATTAGAGGCAAGGCTTGTCCCATTCGCAAGTGATTCAGGCTCCAGGGTGCTTATCTGTTTTTTCCATGATGTGACGGAGGAAAAGAGGGTAGAGGCCATAAAAAGGGATTTTGTAGCCAACGTGTCCCATGAACTCAGGACGCCGCTGGCCAGCATAAAAGGTTACGCCGAAACATTATTGGATGGCGCTTTGGAAGATAAGGCAACCCTTAAGAATTTTCTTACCATAATTGACCGTCATGCAAACAGGATGACAGCGCTCATAGAAGACCTTCTTACCCTTTCCATGCTTGAATCCCATCAGATGCCAATGAGCTTTGAATCATTGGATATCAAAGGTCTGATAAATAGCGTGATTCAGGGTTTTGAGAAACAGGCAAAGGACAAAGATATAGAACTTATTATGAATATTGGAAGAGAAATTCCAAAAATAATGGCCGATAAAGACAGACTGGAACAAGTTATTGTCAATCTGGTAGATAATGCAATAAAATATACAAACAAAGGCACGGTAAGGGTGCTGGCAGAAAAATCGGATGATATGTTGCAGGTTAATGTGGAAGATACAGGGATAGGCATTCCGGAAAAAGATATCCCAAGGATATTTGAGAGGTTTTACCGGGTAGATAAGGGCAGAAGCAGGGAGCTTGGCGGAACCGGCCTCGGTCTTGCAATTGTAAAACATATCATTCAAGGCCACAACGGAAAGATTTGGGTAAAGAGCCAGCCTGGCAAAGGCACTACTTTTAGTTTTACTATACCTTCATTTTCTTAAACTTTCAGAGCTATATAAAACAACTTAAATACCTGCGTTTTATTGTATGAATGCGTAATTATTTATGACGCTTCATATAATTGAAGCTGCATACAGCATATGGACATATTGAAAACCATTATTCTGGGTATTGTAGAAGGCGTTACTGAGTTTTTACCCGTCTCGTCTACAGGGCATCTTATTCTGGCAGGTGATGTATTGGCCTTTACCGGTGAAAAGGCAAAGGTCTTTGAGATATTTATACAACTTGGCGCCATATTATCCGTGGTCTGGCTTTATCGTGCAAGGCTCGCATCTATAATAAGAGGGATAGGGACATCAAAGGCAAATAGTTTTCTCATAAAAATCTTTTTAGCATTCCTGCCATCTGCCCTAGTCGGCCTCCTTGCCCATTCATATATAAAACACCAACTTTTCAACCCGATAACTGTTGCAATAGCCCTTGTCGGCGGCGGCATAGCAATAATATCCATTGAAAAGGCAATCAAAAAACCGCAGGTATTGGATATAGATGCCATTTCCTATAGATTGGCCCTGGGTGTTGGATTGTTTCAGGTGTTGTCCCTCTTTCCCGGTGTATCAAGGGCAGGGGCAACAATAATGGGCGGTATTATTCTGAGGTTGGAACGCAGGGTTGCTGCAGAGTTTTCCTTTTTCCTTGCCATACCTACCATGTTTGCAGCCTCATCTTTTGATCTGCTTAAGGGTGTCAAATATCTTGAAACGACCGACCTTCCAATCTTTGCTCTTGGTTTTGCAACCGCCTTTGTATCGGCTATTCTTGTAATCAAGGTGTTTCTTGGATATATAGCCAGAAACAACTTCTTGCCTTTTGGCTATTATAGAATAGTATTTGGCATAGTTGCCATCCTGTATTATCTTTCTTTGTAAAAATCAGTCTGTTATTGGCGGGCTGTTGAAAAAGACCCCAACAGCCATGATTACACAGATTTATAAAAACGATTACACGGATAATTCAATAGGTTAAATCTGTGTAATCTATATTTTTTATCTGTGTAATCAGAGATTGTTGAGTTTTTCAACAAGCTCTTGGGTATTGACCAGCCTATTTTCTTGCTGTAATATGCTAAGGTAATTCCAATTTGCTTTCAAGTTGTCATGCCCGAATGTGTCTGTCGGGCATCCATAAAACTTGGATTCCCGCCTAAACACTGCGGGAATGACAAGTTAGGGAGAGTGTCATCTTGAATACAAAACAGAATAAGAACAGGTAAATGCGAACCTTATTATTGTAATTTAACAACAATGAACTACCCTGCGGTAAGACCACGGAGAATTACAAATTAAATTTATGCCCATCATTCAGGTTACAAATCTTGTCAAAAAATACAACGGCCTTACAGCCGTAAACGACATATCCTTTGAGGTAAAGGAAGGAGAATCGTTTGGATTTCTGGGGCCGAATGGCGCCGGCAAGACTACAACCATAAACATACTTTGCACGCTTCTTTCTCAAACTTCCGGCATGGCAGAGGTAAATAACTATGACTGCCTGAAACAGCCGCACCATGTTCGTTCATCCATTGGCTTGGTGTTCCAGGATATCACCCTTGATAACGATCTGACAGCGTATGAAAATCTCAAATTCCACTGCTATCTTTATAATATGGATAAGAGAAAGGCAGAGGAGAGGATAGAATATATCCTTAATGTGGTAGGTCTTTATGACAGGAAGGACGATCTTGTAAGAAAATTCTCAGGCGGCATGAAAAGAAGGCTTGAGATAGCAAGAGGGCTGTTGCACAACCCAAAAGTTTTATTTCTGGATGAGCCAACCCTGGGCCTTGACCCTCAAACAAGGACTACTGTGTGGGAGTTTATAAACAATTGGAGAAAAAAGGAAGGCATCACGGTATTTTTGACAACCCATTATATGGATGAAGCAGAGGTCTGCGACAGGATTGCCATTATAGATCACGGCAGGATTATTGCCTGCGGCACGCCGGAAGAATTGAAAAAAATGATACGGGGCGATACTGTTTATTTGAAAACAGCTGACGACAGCAGCGCCATATACGAGTTAAAAGAGACATTCGGCATAAAGGCTGCAAAACTGCACGACAGCATCTCCTTTAATGTGGAATCAGGAGACAAGTTCATTCCAAAGATATTTGAAGGACTGAAAACAGCAATTCTCTCAGTCAATCTGAAAAAACCTACGCTTGATGATGTATTCATACACCTGACAGGCAGAGAGATAAGGGAAGAAAATGGCAATAAGCCCGGCGAGCTATTAAAAATGAGACGGAAGAGTAGATAGGCAACATTCTTGCGAATGTTGAATTGAAAGAGGCAAAAGGCCTCAAGGCTAAAGCCTTGAGTTACAGATTGTAACTCAAACCTTTAGGTTTGATATGTTTTACATTTTGTAATCTTCATTTTGCAATGGAGCGGAGCGACTGTGTTTTCCTATAAAGCAATATATGTCATCGTAATCAGGGAGTTCAAGAAGTTTTTTCGTCAGAGAGGGAGGCTGCTTGTTACCATCTCACGTCCGCTCCTTTGGTTATTTATCGTTGGCGCCGGATTTGGCAGCATGGTTAATATGCCTGCAAATATCGGTTATAGGCAATTCCTGCTTCCCGGCATTATCGGCATGACAATCCTTTTTAGCTCTGTGTTTTCCAGCATCTCCGTCGTATGGGACAGGGAGTTTGGATTCCTACGTGAGATGCTTGTAGCGCCGATATCGCGGGCAACGATTGTGATGGGTAAACTTCTGAGCGGCACAGCCCTTTCCCTGGTTCAGGGGACAGTGCTTTTACTCTTTTCGCCGCTTCTGGGTGTAAAATTAACTATTACAAATTTTTTACTTATGCTTTTGCTCATGTCCTTCCTCAGTATTGCGATAACCGCAATGGGTCTTTTCATAGCTTCGTATCTGACATCTCTTGAGGGGTTTAATGTGATAATGAATTTTATCGTATTGCCTATGTTCTTTTTAAGCGGCGCTCTTTATCCCATGAATGCCCTGCCAAAGGCGCTGCATTATTTTTCACTGATAAATCCGCTCTCTTACGGTGTGGATGCATTTAAGCATATATTGTTTAGAAATGGCGGCGATGTGCTTGGAGCAGAATTTCCCCTGCTCCTTGATATAGGCGTATTGTTTATATTCTCTGCTGTAATGATAGGTTTGGCAACATATTCTTTTGAGAGAAAGGGGTAATCTTGAATTTTAGATTTTGGATTTACGATTTTAGATTTAATGAATTAAATCCGCAATCCAAAATCCGCAATCCCAAAAATAGACATTGATTTTTGGGGAAAAATTGGCCGATAACGAAGTATGGCAGGCAAATCGGCTGGCTCCACTTGCTGCGAAGCAATTGCAAGTGGAAGATGTAAAATAGCGAGTGTTTCAATCGCTATTTTACGGGCAATCCAAAATCTTATGAAGACCTTATACATAGTTGCCACACCCATAGGTAACCTTGAGGATATAACATTACGGGCGCTCAGGGTATTGAAAGAGGTTGATATTATTGCTGCTGAAGATACAAGACATACCAGAAAACTCCTCCAGCGCTATGGTATTAGTAAACAACTTACAAGCTACTTTGAACATAACGAACTTAAAAAAACTGAGTGGCTTATATCGCAGCTTAAACTCGGGAAGGATATTGCCGTTGTGTCGGATGCAGGGACACCAGGTATATCGGACCCAGGCTACAGGCTCATAAACATGGCAGTGGAAAATTCTATTCCGATTGTTTCTATCCCAGGCCCTTCTGCGATAATATCTGCCTTAAGCATTGCCGGCCTTCCAACGGACAGTTTTTGTTTTGAAGGTTTCATCCCCTCAAAAGTAGGTGAGAGGCAAAAACTTCTTGCCAGTCTGAAAGGAACCAAGAAGACCATTGTGTTTTATGAGTCGCCCAGAAGGCTTTTGATAACATTGGCAGATATAAATAATATATTAGGTGATATTAATGTTGTAATTGCAAGAGAGATGACAAAACTCCATGAGGAGATTGTCAGAGGAAGTGTAAGTAAGGTATTGACAGATTTGAGCAGTAGGACTATAAAAGGAGAGATTACGATTCTTGTTAATCCTAAATCAGCAGAGATGCATTGCAATGCCCCTTTGCCGTTAATTGATGAGATTAGAAATTTGCAAAAGGAGCTTAGTCTGCCTCTTAAAGAGATAGCCAAGATAATTGCAGAGCAGAGGGGAATCCCCAAGAGGGAGGTCTATAAGGAGGCATTGAAACTAAAGATAGGTTGATTGGAGAATGAGAGAATTGGCGAATTAGAAAAACTAATTCTCTAATTACCTAATCGCTAATTCGCTAATACATAGGAGAAGCAATGATAAAGACAATGCTAAAAGTAATCCTCGGCATATTCCTCGGTATCATATTATTATACCTGTTTATCTACTTTGGAGGAGCTGATTACCTCCAGATATTTGGCAAAAAGACTGTGCAGGCCGGTAAAGAGCTTAAGCAGTATGAAAAGAATGTGAAGGATGCTGGCGGCAAAGTAGAAGAGGTGTTAGAAAAAGCTAAGGATAAGGTGAAGGAGAAAATACCGTAAACTCAAAAAATGCAGATGCATTTTTTGGCAAACGCAATCTATGGCCAAATTCTAACATGTAAACATGGATTATTCCGCAACTTTGAATCCAAATGATACAGCAATAGTGGATGTGCCGATATAAATCTCTTTCATTGTTATTGTCATCTCGTTTGCCTTTTCATCAATTCCGGAGAAGAACATGAGTCGTGATGTCTTTTGTCCGGGCTCCAGTGTAATGGCAAGATCATAGAACATATCTTTCATCCCGCTGAGCACAAAATCAACATCAGACAAATTTCCGGCAAGCGAATAAAGGTCTGTATAATCCAACGGCTTGCGCACGTCCATGTTGTTGTCAAATAGGGTTGTAAGCGATGGATTATACAATAACTTTACCTTTGATAAGTTTTCTATATCCATAAGAAACACAAGATATTGATTGGTGCTCAATATTTCTGCCAGAGGGTTATTTGCATCTTTACTGGTGAGTATCTTTTTTGTTTCTGAAGGGTTTAACGGAAGCAGGCTTATTTTAACATCTTTTGTGGCAAAGGTCATCTTTTGACCCGAATTATTATATTCTGGCGAGTCGTTCGGTATTGGCATAAGTGTGAGAGTGTTTCTGGGAGAGGCACAGCCTGTAATTAAGATTATAAATTGCAAAATGAAAATTGCAAAATGGAAATTGAGAAAAATAGGTTTTAAAAATTTTGACATTTGTACTTTGAAATTTGCAATTTTCACTTAGATCTCCCGTATAACGGTAAAGTTTTTGAATTCATCTTTGTAAGCCTGCCACTCTATATTCACATTTTTGACAACTGCTCCGGGAGGTCCGTGATGACACCATTCAATAAGCTTTTTTACAGGTTCTTCATCTCCTTCCAGTACAGCCTCTACTGTGCCGTCAGACATGTTTCTGACCCAGCCGTTGATGTTGTTTACCTCTGCCTTTCCCCTGGTATTTGCCCTAAAGAAAACCCCTTGAACTAAACCTTCTATGATGAGATGCGCCCGCACCTTTGCCATATATTTTTTACTAAACACAATCCCCTGATGAATGCATTCAGGGACAGGCTTTGATTCAAATATTGTGTTTGCCCGGGAGAATAAAAAGCATATGCATTTTTCAGGTCAGCCTCAAAGTTAGCATAACTTTTTAGAAACGGCAAGCCTTTGATAAATTATCTGTTTTTGACAAAACAGCCGAAAGAATAGAGTCAGGAGTAAACGGCTTGTTGCCCAAACCCAAGAATGTCATCCCGAAGGTTTTATCCCCGATAGAAACATTCGAGGACGAATCCAGTTCTTGTAAATTCAATAAGTTATGGATTCCCGTTTTTCGCGGGAATGACAGCGCAGCATGAAAAATATGATTTGGGCAACAGTCCGTTGAATCTTGACCTTACTTCAACATTTAATAATATCAAAAGTAAAGACCCCATTGTACCTGTCATTTTAGACAGGTTGACGGATTTTAATAAATGAGCTATTATGACGGCGATTTTTGGTTATCAGGGGCATTGCACCTGCTGATAGCTGTTTTGATAACTGAAAACATGGAGGCTCGCCATAAAACACCGTAAAAGCCTTAAACCAATCCTGCTTCTCCTTGTCTGGTTCTTTTCCATGCTTCCTGCCGCTGCATCTGCCGCTACCTATCAGGATGTAACGAATTCCCTTGTTGCAAATCCAGCCCCTTCAGGGTGTGTGAACTGGGTTGAGGAGGTTGGGAGTGGGTATAAGGTGTGGAGGAGGTGTGCAACCGGAACTGCTGTTGAAATTACTGGTATTGATAGTTTTTCCGGTAGTGGTGCTTTAAACTCTCCTATGTCTGTTTATTTATGTAATTACACTTTAGGAACCTTTACTGCGTCTATAGGTACCACAGCTTATGGTGGCTCCTTCTGTAAGCCATATACACAGTCTGTATCTTGTTTGGGTACCAACACTATCACAAGAGGCAATAATATCACTTGTTACAATGCCCCTGCGTATTCCAAAGATCCCTGTCCGCTGCAGCTAACAACAGTAACTAATTGCCGTTCCTACGACACCCTCCTTGTCGAATTCATCCCCATTGACCAGTGCCTTAATAAACTCACCAACATCTACGAATCCTGCTTCCAGAACTGCAAAGACCCTGTTGACAAGGCAGGCACTACTATAACCGAAATCTGCGGCGACGGCATAGACAATGACTGCGATGGCCAGGTGGATGAAGGGTGCGAGCCTGAAGAGGTAAAAAAGAACCTTGGAAGCGGCAGTGACAAGACCAATCCTGCAACAGAATGCGGCTTCTCCACAGCCAATTTCTCCACAGGAAATCTCTATAAGGACTATACCATCCCCCTCGGCTCCCCGATAGGCTTGTCCCCGAATGTTTCTATCGGGGAAAACGTTCGGGGACAAGTTTTCAGACCTTACCCTCTCCTACAACAGCCTTGATACATTTACAGGCCCTCTCGGAAAGGGGTGGAACCACACATACACCACAAACCTGAGTTTCATATCAACTACCTCCCTCATCTTAACAGAGGGCGATGGAAAGAGGGTAAAATACATCTCTTCGGATGGGATAACATACATCCCTGAGGAGAGATTTGGCGATGCATCTACAATAACAAAAAATCCTGACAATACCTTAAGCCTGAGAAAAAACAACGGCACAGTTTGGACATTCTCTTCCCCGATACAGGCATTCGGTGACATATCTGATGCAAGACTTGCATACATCACAGACAGAAACAATAATATTACAACCTTAACCTATACAAATAGCGAGCTTACCTCCATCACAGACCCCTATGCCAGGGCAGTCACCCTTGCCTATACATCAGGCAAACTCACATCCATAAAAGACCCTTTACTCAGAGAATATACCCTTTCCTACACAGGAGATTTTTTAACATCCATAACAGACCCTGAAGCAGGAAAAACAACATACACATACGATGCAAACAACAGAATCCTCTCAGTCCAGGGCCCAAATAGCGGCATAACCACATATGCCTATGATACCCAGGGGAGGATACTCTCCTCTCAAGACCCATTGGCAAACACAAAATCCATACAGTATGCAGACACAGAATCAAAGGCCATAATCACAGACAGAAACGGCAGCATAACCACATACATCTACGACAAAAACCTCAACACCATAAAACAAAAAATAGACCCCCTTGGAAATACAACCTCCTACACATACGACACAAAGGGTAATCTCCTTACCATCATCCACCCTGACAATACAACCGAAACCTATACATACGACACCAACAACAACCCCCTTACCTTTACAGACAGGGGAGGAAATACATTTACCTATACCTATGAGCCCAATTACAATCAGATAACATCCATAACCGACCCAATGGGGAGAAAGACCCTATTCACCTACGATGCAAATGGAAATCTCATAACAATCACAGACCCATTAAATAACACCACCACCCTTGCCTACAGCGTCAATGGCAGGATAACATTCATAACCGATGCCATGGGAAACACCATAACCATAACATACGATACATGGGGAAACATCTTGAGCATAAAAGACCAGCTTGGCAACACCACCGCCTTTGAAATAGACACAATAGGCAATCTCAAGAAAATCATAGATGCCAATGCAAACCAGACAGCCTATACCTATAACAACCTCAATCGTCTCACAGCCCTCACCAATGCCATGAGCCAAATAACAGCATTTACCTACGGCCAATCATGCAGTGGGTGCGGAACCGGCAATAACCTCACATCCATAAAAGACGCAAAACTCAACACAACAATTCGAATCTGAAGTGAATATTCGTAAAGCGAAAGGGGAATTTCGACTGGTTGCCATTACGCTAAGAAACTTAGCGGATGCGAAGATGTTGCTTGGGCATTTATCGGATGTTGAGCAAGCATTAAAGGAAGGAATCTAATTCTGTATAAAAACTAATGAGAAGGGTTTACTGAAGGGATTACATCGGAAACTAGGTATCCTTTTGGCTTATGAAGGGCGTTATTCAGAGGCAGAAGAAGAGATGAGGCATCTTCCCGATAAATTTCGTAGGGCAAAGCAAACTGATATTGCCCCTTCAGCAGATTTGAGCTTATACGCATTTCTGAAAAAAGATTTCAATGAATCTTTATCTCACGCGACCTATATGCTAAAACAAGCGCAGAAGTTTAACCGTGAGCCTGCTGTTATCTTTGCCAAATGCCTTTTAGGCATAGCCCATCTTAAGAAGATAGGCAAACCGCCTGAATCGGAGGTTTATCTAAATGAAGCTATTGTTTCTTGCAGACGCATCAAATTATTGGAATTAGAGCCGGATATTCTACTATCCATAGTGCGCTGCCATCATCTTAGAGATAATGTCCCACAAGCACGAGAAAAAGCTCAAGAGGCTCTCACATTCGCCGACCGATACGACTATAGACTAAAACAAGCTGACATTCACAACTTTCTTGCTCGACTTGCACTTGAAACTGGCGACTATAAAGGTGTTAGACAACACGCACAAACCGCATATGAACGTGCATGGTGCGATGGTCCACCACATACGTACAATATAGCTCTAGAGGAGGCAAAACAACTATTGAACGATATTCCAACGAGCAATGATAGTAACAACACCGCCTAACAAATCGCTCCAGCGGACGCACAAAAGCGGTGCGCCGGTGAGCTTAGTCGTTAATAACCGCTCAACAAATGGAGAAGGGATTGGATTATTCCGCTCAAACATCCGGCTTTCTGACATATTTTTAAACAGGCTATACAGCGCAAACAGCGAAGGGAAAGCCCCTCTTGCGGCAGAGACTTATAAAGACAACCTTGAATATCTGTCTGACCAGTTTGAAAGAATAAGGATTATAAAGGAGATAAATGGTTTTGGCGTGCCAAGACAATTAAGGGGGAAAAAGGGCGTAACGGCTGATAAAAGCGTGGCAGAGGAACTGAACAAGATTGAAAAGAGGATTGAAGAGAAACTGGGCAGAACTGATAGGACTTTCCCATTTGAGGAGTTTAAGAAAAAGACAAAGCTCAGCAGGAAAGAGGAACTAATCATCATTGCGCTGCTGGAAAAGGAACTATATTGCGATGGAGAATATAATATGGATGGGGTGCTTGAGATTATAAGCCAAACCCCTTATGAGAGGCTTGCTTACAGGGCGCTTTTACAGGAAAATGGAAAGCTATTTAAGAAAAAGCTTTTAGAGACAGGCTCAACAACGCGCATATTCCCGGTCGGCCGAAGGATGGGAAGTTTAAGGCTAAATAATAATTTAAAGATGCAATTCCTTGAAGAAAAGAAACGGCAGAGAAGGGATAAACTGAAAGGCGATGGCTTTTTTGAGATAATAAAACCTTCTGTGCCGTTTGATAAGGTTATACTTCATCCAAAGACCGGCGAAGAGTTAAATATTGCAATTGAAAAGATAGAGGGAGTCGCAGCAAAACTTTTGCATGAGTGGGGCATTAAAGGCAATCTTCTTAATACAGAAAGCG
>JACRML010000069.1 GCA_016214995.1 Deltaproteobacteria bacterium | reverse complement strand
GTGCTGGAATCCAAGATGGTAAGCCAGAGGTTATCCGAACTTGGGCTTTCCAGAGAGGAGATAAACTTAAAGCTTCAGCAGTTGAACGATGCCGATGTTCATCAGTTTGCATCGCAGCTTGACAGCCTTATGCCGGGGGGACAATTAGAATTTATTATTGCACTTTTGGTTATAGCTGTACTTGTTTTGGTAATCTTGCAGTTGACAGGCCATAAGGTAATAGTAAAATAAACTTAGGCAACAGATGGTGGGCAAGGGGAATTAGGAAAGTATAATACCCACGGCTTGAATTTAAATATGATAGAAGCGGCTTTAAAAAGATATAAAGGGATGGTTTTTGCCATCCCTTTATTTATTTTATTGTATGGCTGCGCGCCTGACGCAGGCATGGTCAAGGAAGATATTCATAAAAACCCACAGGCTGGTTTTTACATAAAAAATGTTCCCTTCTTTCCACAAGAGAGACACTATTGCGGGCCAGTTTCGCTTGCAAGTGTCATAAACTTCTATGGTGTTTCTGCATCAGAGGAGGAAATAGCAAAAGAGGTTTATAACCCAAAACTAAACGGCACCATCTCAATTGATATTTTGAAATATGCAAGGGCAAAGGGATTTGATGCCTCGTATTATAAAGGTAGCTTACCAGAAATAAAAAAAGAGATATCAGCAGGAAGGCCAGTAATACTTTTTGTAGATTTTGGCTATAGTTTTTATCCTGTGCGGCATTATATGGTAGCAATAGGATATAATGACGAAATTGGCTATCTGATTGCACATTCCGGGACAGAAAAAGATAAAATATTTTCATATAGGGAAATACAAAATGTATGGGAAAAAACGGGGTTTGGGGCAATTTTAATTATGCCAAAGGGGAAGTGATGGCAGGAAAAAGTAGGAAGCCGGAAGTCGGAAGCAAGAAGCAAGAAACAAGAAGCAAGAAAAAATCTTGCCTCTTGCCTCTTACCTCTTGCCTCTTTCTGCTTTCTGTTTTCTGCTTACTGTTCACTGTTTTTACAGGCTGTGCAGGGCGCCAGATAATAATCACCAAAGACCCCTTAAAGATTGAAGAACATGTGAAGCTTGCCCAAGTTTATGAGGCAAAGGGGGAGACAGAACTTGCGGTTCAGGAATATAAAAAGGCATTGGACCAGGACAAAACTAATTCCATGGCATATTTTGGGCTTGGGAATATATCTTTTAAAAAAGGCCAGTATGCAGATGCAGAAGATTATTATAAAAAGACAATAGAAAATACACCTGCCGATAACCCGCGAATTGCTATGTTTTACAACAATATAAGCTGGGTTTATATTGAAACGAACAAAGAATTGAAGCAGGCTGAAAAACTGACCCAAAAGGCTCTTGATTTAGATAGTGCAAGGATGCATATATACCTTGATACCCTTGGTGTTATATATACCAAATTAAAAGAATATACAAAGGCCGAGGAGGCGCTGCTATCGGCATTGCAGGATGCCCCGGATGATAAAACGGTCTTAATGCATATCAATACGCATCTCGTTGAACTTTACCAGCTGCAATGTGATAAAGATAAACTCCGTGAAGCAGTTGAAAGACTTAAAAGGTTTGCCACTGATAAATTTAATCAGGAGTCAGGTAAATGATAATTAAACCAAAAGACAGGCTTATATTTGCCCTCGATGTATCATCTTTAGAAGAAGTGAAAAAATGGGTCAGACTTCTCAAAGGATATGTAGGTATCTTCAAGGTTGGAAAAGAACTGTTTACGGCCTGCGGGCCGAAAGTAGTTGATATAATTCATAATGCGGGGGGCGAGGTGTTTCTTGATCTGAAATTTCACGACATTCCCAATACTGTTGCAAAGGCGGGAATAGTAGCTGCCGGTCTTGGTGTTAAGATGTTCAATGTGCATACCCTCGGTGGGTTAAAGATGATGGAGGCCGTGAGAGAGGCAGTGGATAAAACCTGCAAAAAAGTTGGACAACCTGTTATTCTCGGCGTTACAATCTTAACAAGTATGAATGAAAAAGAAATGAAACTGGTTGGTATTCAGGGGCCTATAAAGAAACGGGTTTTGATACTTGCGGGGCTGGCAAAAAAGGCAGGGCTTGATGGTATTGTAGCATCGCCACTTGAAGTTAAGGATATAAAAAAGAAACTGGGAAATGATTTTATTACTGTAACACCGGGTATCCGCCTGCCCGACTCAAAACCAGATGACCAGAGCCGCGCCATGACGCCGAAAGAGGCTATCCATGCAGGCGCAGATTATATTGTAGTCGGCAGGCCAATAAGGGATGCAAAGAACCCTCTAGCGGCAATAAAAAAAATAATAGAATGTATTTGACATATTTTTAAAAACACCTGCGCAGTCCACGATGTTTTTAAAGTTTTATAGATTGACTTCTTGTTTCTTCGTTAATCTTCTCCACCTTAACCTTTATAATCCTTCTTCCTTCCACATCAACTACGGTAAACCTGTAGCCCCTATGAATTACAAATTCACCTCCCCTTGGTATCCGTTGAAGTTTTGAAAGCATAAACCCGGCAAGGGTGTAAAATTCCTCTGTTCCTTCAAAGGGAAGCCCTATATCGGTCAAATCTCTTAGCTGTGCAGATGCATCTATTACCATTGTGCCGTTCTTCAATCGTTCTACAAGCCCGCCCTTTTCTATGTCATATTCATCTTCTATCTCGCCAACTATCTCTTCAAGGATATCTTCTATGGTTATCAGTCCATCAACCTCTCCATGTTCATTTACAACAATGGCCATGTGAATCCTTCTCCTCTGCAACTCTCTTAATAAACGGCTTATCATAACCGTATCAGGCACAAAATATGGCGGCCTGATAAGCTCTCTTAATATCAGAGTCTTTTTCTCCTCCATAACTTTAAACACATCCTTATTGTAAAGTATGCCAATAATGTTTTCCACATTATTGCTGTATACAGGGTATCTGGAAAAGCCGCTCTCCACAATAAATTTAAGAACATGTTCGGGCGACGTATCTGCATCTATGGCATTAAACTTGTGCTTTGGAATCATAATATCTTTGACTGTTGTGTCTGCAAACTCAAATACGCCATGAATAAGCGCCTCTTCTGTCTCTTCAAATATACCTTTTTCTCTTCCTTCCTTAATAAAATATTTTATCTCTTCCTCTGATATAAAGGCCCTTTCCTTAAGACCTTTAGCGCCAAAGATTTTTAATACAAGGTTCGTGGATATGGTCAGCAGTTTTACAAACCAGGAAGCTATTCTGGAAAGAAAGTCTATCGGCCTTGCAGATATTAAGGCTATCTCTTCCGCATATCTGAGCGCCAGTGATTTAGGGATGAGTTCTCCAAAGATAAGAGTCGCATATGATATGACAACAACCACAATTCCCACAGAAATTGGCTCTGCAAGTTTTTGGACAGCGCCTATCTGGATGGACATAAAGAGCGGCTTAATCACCTCTATGGCCGCCACGCCGCCGATGACAGATGCGAGACTGCCTATGATGGTGATGCCTATCTGGATAGTAGCCAGGAATCTGTCGGGGTCGTCTTTCAGACTGTTTACAATACCTGCAGAGCGCACTCCCTTTTTTACAAGCTCTTCCATCTTGCTTTTCTTGGCGGATATAATAGCTATTTCAGAGCCTGAAAAAAAGCCATTTGCAAAGATTAAGAGCAGTATTGCGATGACTTCAAGCCAAAGGATTTCCGGAAACATAAGGCCTCCCCTTTTAAGAGTCAAAGATTCAGAGCATCAGAGCAAAGGCTTTGACTTTGTGATACTCACAATCTTCATACTTTTGATTTGCTGCGATTTTTTAAAAGATAAAAAACAGTTCCTATTATGACTGCTACGATAATGAGGGCTAGAATTACATGGCTACTTTTATTGATGAAATTGACTACATTTTCTATATGTTCGCCAAAATAATAACCGATATATACGAATATCGGAACACTTAAAAGCGCTGCAAGAAAATCCATGAGAAAAAAGTCAAATGCGTTCATCTTAAGCGCTCCTGCTGTCATATACACACATCCCCTTATCCCGGAGAGAAACCTTGCAAAAAATATTGTTCTTTTGCCATATTGCCTCAAATACCATTGTGCCTTTGCCATCCTTTTTACTGTAAATATCCAGTTGAAACGGTGGTGGTTTATAATTCCTGTGCCCCAGCGTCTTCCGATAGAGTATAATGTTACATCTCCGACCATAACCCCCATAATCCCTATAAAGACCGTCTGAAGGTAGTGGGTTAGTCCCTGATATGCAAGATACCCTCCGATGACAAGCGGTATATCTTCCGGTATCGGAATGCCAAGTCCGCAGAGAAAAAGAATCAGGAACAGGCCTATATAGGTAAAACTTTCAAGATACTGAGTCAGTAGGGATACGCTTCCAACCACACGGTTTCTCCCATATTAACCCGAAAAATAAAAACCAAATGCGCTTTTAGGGTTAAGTCGTTTTGTTGATAACCTACTGCTGAAAATTGAATGGCTACAAAGGTAAGTTATAAAACGCCTCTTTGCCCAAAAACCTTGCTGTTTCTCCAAGCTCTTCTTCAATGCGTAATAATTGATTATATTTTGCGATGCGGTCTGTCCTTGATGCGGAACCTGTTTTAATTTGTCCTGCGTTTGTTGCAACTGCTATATCTGCAATTGTTGCATCCTCTGTTTCTCCGCTTCTGTGGGAGACTATTGCTGTGTAACCCGCCTTCTTTGCCATATCGATGGCATCCAGAGTTTCCATAAGCGTGCCTATCTGGTTTACTTTGATTAGGATAGAGTTAGCAATTCCCTGTTTTATCCCTTTGGAAAGTATCTTTGTGTTTGTTACAAAAAGGTCGTCGCCAACCAGTTGCAGTATACTGCCGAGTTTCTCTGTAAGAAACTTCCAGCCATCCCAGTCATTTTCTGACATGCCGTCTTCTATGGATATTATGGGATATGACTTGACAAGTCTTGCCCAATAATCAGCCAGCTTATCTGAGGACAATCTTTTGCCGCCTATTGTATAGCTTCCGTTCTCATAAAATTCGCTTGATGCTGCATCCAGCGCTATAAAAATATCCTTGCCCGCCTTGTATCCTGCTGTCTTGATGGCCTCCATAATGGTTTCTACGGCTTCTTCGTTGGTCTTAAGATTTGGAGCAAATCCGCCCTCATCGCCAACGGCAGTGGATAAGCCTTTCTTTTTCAATATGACCTTCAGGTGATGAAATACCTCTACCCCAATCCTCAAGGCATTGTGGAAATCCTCTGCGCCAGCCGGTACAATCATAAACTCCTGTATTTCAAGCCCGCTGTCCGCATGTGCCCCGCCGTTTATAATATTCATCATAGGGAGAGGCAGTGTCTTTGCATTGGTTCCACCAATATATCTATAAAGCGGCATGCAAAATGAAGCAGCAGCAGCCTTTGCCGTGGCTAAAGATACGCCAAGTATTGCATTTGCCCCCAGCTTGCCCTTGTTCTCCGTACCGTCAAGCTCAATCATTGTCTGGTCTATAAGAATCTGGTCTGCTGCATTCAGCCCAACCAGTTCAGGCCCTATTTTATCATTTACGTTTTCTACTGCCTTCAAAACCCCTTTGCCAAGATACCTTTTCTTGTCACCGTCTCTTAATTCTACTGCCTCGTGTTCGCCGGTGGATGCACCGGATGGCACAGCAGCCCTTCCCATAGAGCCGTCTTCCAGCACAACCTCCACCTCAACAGTAGGATTTCCCCTTGAGTCCAGAATCTCTCTTGCCAAGACATCAACAATGGTGGTCATTAAAAACCTCCGATTTTTGATTTTAGATTTACGATTTTAGATTTTAATCACTTCGGGTCTAATTCCCCGAAGCTTGCTTCGTAATTTTTTTTGTATCAACAACAATTGTAGCTTCTGTGAGGTGTTTTCAGATACCCCGCAGCTTGCTGCGGGGTAGTTCATTTCGTAAATCGTAAACCGTAAATCGTAAATTATTTCTTTACCTCCGCAAATCTCTAAAAAAATCTTTGAGAATCTTTTCGCATTCTGCGGTCATAACACCTGTGGTTAGTTTAATCCGATGATTTAACCTCTTATCATTGGATACATCATACAAAGAACCAGCTGCCCCTGCCTTGGAGTCGTAACAGCCAAAGACAAGCCTTGAAATTCTGGCCTGAATCAACGCGCCCATGCACATAAGGCATGGCTCCAATGTAACATAGATAGTTGAGTTTAAGAGGCGCCATTCTCCCAGTTTCTTGGACGCCTTTTTTATGGCTATAATTTCTGCGTGTGAAGTGGGGTCAGCAGCAGACTCCTTCAGGTTATATCCTCTTGCTATGATATTGTTGTCAGATACTATGACAGCGCCGATAGGGACCTCTCCCTTTTTAACAGCCTTTTTGGCCTCTTTGAGAGCCTCACTCATGAAATAGGTGTCAAGTTGCAAGTTGCAAGAAGCAAGAGGCAAGAGGCGAGAGGTAATGGGCAAGATTTTCTTCCTTCTAATTTTTTGCTTCCTGCTTCTAACATCTTGCATCTTGTTTTTTGGCGCGCCCAGAGAGATTCGAACTCCCGACCCCTTGATTCGTAGTCAAGTGCTCTATCCAGCTGAGCTATGGGCGCTTTTAAAGAAAGTCAAAAACCAAAAGTCAGGAGTCAAAAGTTAAAAATTTAAATCTTAAACTTATGACCTCGCACCCTCACTTCTCGCTCTTCTCTTTCTTTGTATAGCCTATCTTTAACATCTTTAAGGCATGAGAGTCAACCCAAAATAGAAAAACAGAGAAAGGAACTTCTTGTTTTTCATTTCTGTTAAAATTTTACGACGCTTGGTTGCCATTGACCGGATTATTTGATTATGATACAAGGGGCATGGACACAGAATATGCAGACAACCATCAATTCCACTACCCTCTCCCTCATCAAGGGTGATATTATTCATGAAGAAACCGATACTATTGTAAATGCCGCAAACTCACGGCTTGCAGGCGGTGGCGGGGTTGACGGCGCAATACACAGGGCTGGCGGACCAAAGATTATGGAAGAGTGCAGGCGGATAGGCGGATGTCCTACCGGAAGCGCCGTCATTACCTCTGGCGGAAACCTCAAGGCAAAGTATGTCATCCACACAGTAGGCCCAATATATCAAGACGGAAAGCACGATGAAGCGAAGTTATTGGCAAACGCATATAAGAACAGTCTTGCCCTTGCAGTAAAGAAAGGCATTAAAACTATCTCCTTTCCTTCCATTTCTACCGGCGCATACGGCTATCCTATCAATGAGGCAGCAGAGAGTGCATTGAAGACAGTCATGGATTTTATCAAGACTAATAAAGGATTATCTCTTGTGCGGTTCGTGCTTTTTTCAGACAGGGATTTTGAGGTATATAAGAAGACATTGGCGATGTTGACAGCATGATTTCAAAGGCCGCCACATTTAAACAAAGTATTAAAAAAGGCGCACTAATCATGCCCGGCGCATTTAATGCGATTTCTGCTATGCTTATAGAGAAGTGCGGATTTAAAGCAGTATATATGTCCGGGGCTGGCATATCAAACAGCGCCGGTCTTCCTGATACAGGAATTTTAACAAGAGATGAGTTTGTCCGGCAGGCCGGTTATATTGCCAATGCTGTGAATATACCTGTGATTGCTGATGTGGATACCGGTTTTGGCGGGTCATCTGAAGTAAAAAAGACAGTTGAAGCATTTGAAAAAATTGGTGTTGCCGGCATTCAGATTGAAGACCAAAAGCCTGCGGCGAAAAGATGCGGCCATGTTTCAGGAAAAGAGATTATATCTGCAAAGGCAATGGCAGAAAAGATTGAGGCTGCATACGACGCAAGAAAGAATAAGGATTTTCTTATTATAGCAAGAACAGATGCAAGAAGCGTAAAAGGATTGGATCATGCAATAAAAAGGACAAAGATATATCGGGATGCAGGGGCAGATGTGATTTTTCCAGAGGCGCTTGAAACAAAGGGTGAGTTTAAGGAATTTGCAAGGAGAGTAAATGCGCTCCGATGTTTTAATGCGGAGCGCTCCGAACAAAGCATCGGAGCGCCTTTAATGGCAAATATGACGGAGTTTGGAAAAACGCCGTATATTACAGTGAAAGAGTTTGAGGCAATGGGTTATGCCATAGTTCTCTTTCCCATGACAGCATTCAGGATTGGGATGAAGGCAATGGAAGATGCGCTTTCTGAATTAAAGAACAAAGGGACACAGAAGGGATTGCTGAAAAAGATGCAGACAAGGCAGGAATTGTATAAGCTCATCAAGTATGAACCCGAAAAATGCATTTAGTTTTTATTTTTCGGGGCAAACGCAAGATTTGAGCCAAAGACAAGGAAAAACTGGTTGGACAAAACGGAGCATACTGTTTTAAGTATGTGAGTATTTGGACAGCCAGCTTTGACGCAGTATTTGGCCAAAGATTGCGTTTGTAAGAAAATGTTATTGCATTTTCTGGGTGAAGGGAGGTAACTCATGGATTTTGACCTCACAGAAGAACAAAAGATGGTAAAAGACACTGCGAGAAAGTTTGCTGAGGCAGAGATAATGCCGTTTGCCAGAGAAAATGACATAAAAGAGCATTTTCCCATAGAAATATTTAAAAACATGGCGGAGTTGGGCTTTCTTGGCGGCCCGATTCCTGAAAAATATGGCGGCGCTGGGCTTGATTTTATAAGCGATGCAATAATCTTTGAAGAGATCGGCAGAGCGGATTCTTCCATTAGAACAGCTTTATCAGTTCAGGTATCCATCGTAGGGCTTACCATTTTAAACTGGGGGACTGAAGCACAGAAACAGAAATATCTTCCAAAACTTTGCAAAGGAGAATTCATCGGCTGTTTCGCCCTTACCGAGCCGAATGCGGGAAGCGATGCTGCAAATCTGTCAACCCATGCAGTTTTGAAAGGTAATGAATGGGTATTAAACGGCACAAAGACATGGATAAGCAGCGGCGGCATAGCAGATATCTCAATTGTATTTGCAGTAACAGATAAGACAAAGGCACATCACGGAATAACTGCATTTATTGTAGACAAGGGAAGTCCGGGCTTTTCTACAAAGGATATAAAAGGCAAATTAGGATTACGGGCATCCAATACTTCAGAGCTTATTTTTCAGGATTGCAGGATTCCAAAGCATGCGGTTTTGGGCGGCATGGGTAATGGTTTTGCCGTTGCCATGAGCGCCCTTGATAATGGCAGATATGGTGTTGCAGCAGGCTGTGTTGGAATTATACAGGGGTGCATAGACGCATGCGCAAAATATGCAAAAGAAAGACAGCAGTTTGGCAAACCCATTGCCGGCTTTCAATTGATTCAGGATAAGATTGCAAGGATGGTAGTTGACTGCGATGCAGCAAGGCTCCTTGTTTATCGGGCAGGCCATCTTAAAAATAAAGGTATTAAAAATACCGTTGAAACATCCATTGCAAAATACTTTGCCAGCGAGGCCGCAAACAGGGCGGCGTCAGACGCAGTGCAGATATTCGGCGCATACGGCTATTCCAACGAATATCCTGTGGAGAGATATTTTAGGGACGCAAAGGTGGCAACCATCTACGAGGGGACATCAGAGATACAGAAGCTGATTATTGGGAGTCATGTGTTGGGCATAAAGGCATTTGTGTAGCTATTCACTTTGCTCCGAAAATACATATCTGCATGGTAGGAGCAAACTCCTGTTTGCGATTACCTTTTCGCCGTCTGGAGACGGCTCCTACCAAATTTTCATCCCCCTTTGTGAGCCTGTGGCTCATGAGGGTTTGTCCCGAAAATCCCCAGTTGGGTCTGCTGCGCTTGACCCAACCTACTGTAGGATGGGTGAAGCGATAGCGCACCCATCAAATTGTATTTTCATGCCCCTTTGTGAGTAGTGTAGGGTGGGCTGTGCCCACCATTTACCTGTATCAGAGGCGGCAAAGCCACCGTAAGTGTAAACAAACCCTTTACCAGGTGTCAATATTCTTTACACTATACATTAAACTGATAACCCATTGATTTTATTAAATTTAATCATATTTTTGCCGAGCACAAGAGCCCTGAACAACCAATTAAGTGTCAACTTTTTTTACACTTTTACAACAATGCCATTCATTGCAGGTTCAGGAGGGACGTTAAATCCAAGATATAATCCATAAAAATCAAGGCCTTACGCAGCAGCCCATTTTTAACAGTAATATTTGGCACAAATATTGCTGATTTTATTAGTTGTATAATTTCATACCTTATTCTAAATATAAATATAGTAACAAATTTTTTTTAAAACTTGAACTGAAAGGAGGGGAAATTGATGAAAAAGAATATCTTAATATTTATTTTACTTGCAGTCCTTGCCGCGGCAATTGCCTTGGGTGTGCCGACTTTCTCCCACGCCGTCCCCGTGTATAACCCGGCTACAGACAACTTGTATGACACAGTCCCCGGCGGACTTCAAACCTGGACGCCGGCGCAGGCCGGGGCGGTAAACATGGGCGCCAATCTTGTCACCATCAACGACGCCGCAGAGCAGGCGTGGTTGCTCGCCAACGGATGGAATCCTAATGCTTCCATCCCCCGTTACTGGATAGGGCTCAATGATATCGCCAGTGAAGGGACCTTTGTGTGGGTAAGCGGAGAGCCTGTTACGTACACCAACTGGCTCCCGGGGGAACCGAACAACCGTGGTCCCTACGGTGCGGAAAATGCGGTTGAGATGGTGTCTGGGGGCAAGTGGAATGACGTGTCGACATTGTATTTGGCCCCCGGCATCGCCGAGTGGGCCGCTACCCTCTACGTCGGCCGTTACGCCGGCTCCAACGAAACCTATAGCTTAAGCGGAGGCAGCCGCTATTATCTATATGAATACATCGGCTATGATGGCACGGGCACATTCACGCAGTCAGGCGGGACAAATACGGTTGCAAATACCCTCTCCCTTGGCACATTCTCCGACGGCAGCGGCGCCTATAACTTAAGCGGAGGCAGCCTCTCGGCAAGTTATGAATACATCGGCTTTTTCGGCACAGGCACATTCAATCAAACAGGCGGGACAAATACTGTTGCAAATGAGCTCACTCTTGGCGCATTCGCCGGCTCCACCGGCACATACAACCTTTCCGGCGGGGCCCTCAATGTGGGCGGAAACATAGTGAACGGAGATGGAGAAAGCACCATCAACATCGACGGCGGAACACTGAATGTAACAGGCAGCATAGATGTGGATAATTTCAATGTAGGCTACTCCTCAGGCTCCACCGGCGCCTATACCTTAAGCAACGGCAGCCTCTCGGCCGTTGATGAATACATCGGCATAGAGGGCACAGGCACATTCAATCAAACAGGTGGGACAAATACGGTTGCAAATGAGCTCGTTCTTGGCAATAACTCC
>JACRML010000068.1 GCA_016214995.1 Deltaproteobacteria bacterium | reverse complement strand
AGGCTGTAGAAAAACTGAAACAGGAAAATGTTTATGTGATAATGCTTACTGGTGATAATGAAAGGACTGCACATGCGATTGCAAAACAGGTTGGCATAGAAAAAGTTATTGCAAATGTGCTTCCTGGCGAGAAGGCAAACGCAATAAAAAAGCTTCAGGCAGAGGGGAGGGTGGTTGCAATGGTTGGCGATGGCATAAATGACGCGCCAGCCCTTGCACAGGCAGATATCGGCATAGCAATTGGCAGCGGAAGCGATGTGGCAAAAGAGACAGGAGGGATAATACTTGTTAAAGATGATATAAGAGATGTAGTATCTGGCATAAAGCTTTCAAAGGCAACAATGAAAAAGGTGAAGCAGAATCTTTTCTGGGCGTTCTTTTATAATTCTATTGCAATACCTATTGCCGCATTTGGCTTATTGAACCCGATTATTGCAGCAGCAGCGATGGCATTATCTTCTTTATCGGTTGTGAGCAACTCGGCATTACTGAAGAGAGTGAGATTAGAGTCATAAGAATTTAGAATGGACAGGGGGTGTCTTTAAAAATTTTTTTAAGCAGCTTGCTTGTTTTTGTTTCTGGGATATTTAACCTTGTATTGCTCCACAATGTTTTGAGGTTATTTATATCGTCAACATCATACCAAATCGGCAGAATATCTGATTTCAAGCCGGCCTTTTGGGCTTTCTCTATGGTTTTCTCAAAAACCATATTTGTACTCCACGGAATATCCTTAAATATTTGCCTGCAATCTTTTGACATGGCAATTAGATAATATCCGCCGTCCTCAGCAGGGCCTATGACAAGATTTACTATTCCTATTAGCATGGCAAAGGATTTTTTAATGAACTCAACCGGCAGGTCTGGGCTGTCGGTGCCTATTATTGCCACCTTGTTATAACCTTTGAGAAAAAGCAGGGAAAAAATATTTGCGAGTCGTTCGCCGAGGTCTTTACCTTTTTGCGGAGTTACCAATATGCCAGATGGTAATATCCTTTTTACTTTTTTGGCCAGCACCCTGGGGACAGATTTCAAATCTGTCCCCAATGCTGCAATAATATCAACGTCAGTCAATATACTTATACGGTTAAAGATATCCTCTATAAAATAGCTATAAAGTCTCGCTGCATCTTCTGCTTTAAGCGGCGGCACAAGTCTTGTCTTTACCCTGCCAGCGACAGGCGCCTTTAGCATCACAACAAGGGCATTGGAAGATTTTTTTGAGGTAACTTGCATAGGTTAAGGGCTGGCATAGAAACAATTGGTTGAACAAGGATATTAGCTTAACAAACAGATTAAAAAACGCAAACTAAAAAACCTGTCATGACAAAATAAAAATCTCATGGTTGCAGCAAGCCCTTTTCATAAGATTTGTAGTAGTTCAGTAATTTTTAGTCCCCCTCTGTAAAGCCAAAGGTATAGTCTATATAGTATTTATTATGAGCGCCATATTTTAGGTATTTTTCACAATCTTAAAAAAATTCTAAAAAAACCTTGACAAAACATATGATTATCTTGTAATTTTATTCATTCTAAATTGATACTTTTATAGAGGGAGAAGGTCTGCTAATGAGCAATAACAGCTTGTATGGCCTTTTATGATGACATTATAAACAAAGGGAGATGCGGTGTTTGACGGTTTAAGCGACAAACTTGGTATAATAATAAAGAAGATTAAAGGGCAGGGAAGTTTGTCTGAGACAAATATTCATGAGACGTTAAAAGATGTCAGAATGGCGCTTTTGGAGGCTGATGTCAATTTTACGGTTGTTAAAGACTTTACAGAGAGGGTGAGGGCCAAGGCAATTGGTAAGGAAGTAATGGAAAGCCTTACCCCGGGACAGCAATTTATAAAGATTGTAAGGGATGAACTTGTGGAGGTTTTGGGTGGGAATTCTTACGGCCTTGAGCTTGGGTCAAAACCACCAGTGCCTATAATGCTGATTGGCCTGCAGGGTTCTGGAAAGACCACAACCACGGCTAAGCTTGCTAATCATCTTAAATCCAGAGGCAGAAATCCGTATCTTGTCCCGGCAGATATATACCGGCCGGCAGCCATGCTTCAGCTTAAGAAACTTGCGGGGGAGATAAATGTAGATATTTTTGATTTTAGTGACGGCAAAAGACCTCAGGATATATGCCAAGAGGCATTCAGGATTGCTGATATCAAAGGGTACGATACTGTTCTTGTAGATACTGCCGGAAGACTCCATATAGATAATGAGCTGATGGATGAGTTGAAAAAACTAAAGGATATCCTGAAACCTAAGGAGATTCTTTTTGTTGCAGACAGCATGACAGGTCAGGATGCGGTTAATACGGCAAAAGGATTTGATGAGGCGGTGGGGATTACCGGTATAATCCTTACAAAACTTGATGGCGACAGCAGAGGCGGCGCTGCCCTTTCCATAAAGGCTGTTACAGGCAAGCCTATAAAATTTATCGGCGTTGGAGAAAAGATAGATGCGATAGAGCCGTTTTATCCGGACAGAATGGCGAGCCGGATCCTGGGTATGGGCGATGTGCTTACGCTCATAGAAAAGGCGCAGGAGGTTGTTGACGAGAAAAAGGCCAAAGCGCTGGAGAAAAAGCTCAGAAAAAATACCTTCACCTTAGAGGACTTTAGAGAGCAGCTGGGGCAAATTAAAAAGATGGGCAGCCTGGAGAGTATACTGTCAATGGTTCCAGGTTTTAAAGAGATGCAGAAAAAATCCGGTGTTACGCCTGACGAAAAAGATTTAATAAGGGTAGAGGCTATCATAAACTCAATGACAAAAGAAGAGCGGCTTAACCATATAATCCTTAATGCCAATCGAAGAAAAAGGATTGCAAAGGGGAGCGGCACATCGGTTCAGGAGGTAAATAAACTCATTAAGCAGTATCTTCAGATGAAAGAGCTCATGAAAAGATTTGCTAAAGGCGGATTGCCGAAGATTGGCGGAAGAGGGTTGTTGCCGTTTTAAAAACTAATCAGTTATAAGCAGTCAACAAACAGGAGGTAAAATACAAAATGTCAGTAAAGATAAGGCTTGCAAGGATTGGTACAAAGAAGAAACCTTTCTACAGGATAGTGGTTATAGATTCTAATTCTGCTAGAAACGGAAAATTTCTTGAGATAGTCGGCACCTACGACACAACAAAGAATCCAGCCAAGACAGAGCTGCAACAAGATGCTATATTAGCGTGGCTCAAAAAAGGGGCTATCCCAAGTGAAACGGTAGCAAAGGTTTTAAATAAAGCGGGCGTGTTAGCTAAACCTAAAAATGTAGCTTAATATAACAGGTATCAGGGTTCGGGTATCATGGGAAAACATGGAACCTGAAACCCAACACCTAAACCTAATGTTAATCCGGAGGTGGAAAGATGAAAATTCTGATTGAGACAATTGCAAAGGCTCTTGTGGATCACCCTGATCAAGTCAAGGTGACAGAGGTTGAGGGGGAAAATACATCTGTTATTGAGCTGGCTGTTGCCAAGGAGGACCTTGGAAAGGTTATTGGCAAGCAGGGAAGGACGGCCAGGGCGCTCAGAACTATCCTCACTGCCGCATCAACAAAGATTAAGAAAAGGGCAGTGCTGGAAATAATTGAATAGAAACATGATGCCTGATTACACAGATTTAAAGTCACAGATTACATAATATGATTACACAGATTAAAAATCAGTGTAATCGTTTTTAAAATAGGTCTAATCTGTGTAATGTAATCGTTTTTTGAAATCTGCGTAATCATGTATAATAAAAATAAACTCCTTTTAGTCGGCAAGGTGGTGGGTGTTCATGGTGTCCGTGGAGAGATAAAGATATTTTCTTACGGTGATTGCGATAAAAAACCGTGGAGAAAACTCTATCTTTCCAAAGGAGAAGATACCGTAATTTGTGAGGTGACGGATAACAGGCCGTATAAAGGTGTTATACTAACCTCTATTAAAGGGTATGACAACAGGAATCATGCAAGTAAATTGGTAGGCTTTGATGTCTTTCTGGAAAAAACAACGCTTCCTGTACTTCCCGATGATGAATATTATCACTTTCAACTGGAAGGGATAGAGGTTATAACAGACTACGGAAAAACCATCGGTGTTATAACCCACATATTCTTAACAGGCAGTAATGATGTGTATGTAGTAGAAGGTCCAAAAGGAGAGGTTCTGATACCTGCTGTCAGCCATATAGTCTTAAAGGTTGATATTAACAACAAAAAGATGATTGTTCATATGCCGGAAGGACTTGAAGATAGGTAGAGATAAAGACAGGTATAGGTAAAAATGAAATAATTTTCTCTACCTCTACCTTTACCTCTGCCTGTATTTCAATATGCGTTTTGACATACTGACCATCTTCCCTGATTTTTTTACATCGCCTCTTAATCAGAGCATACTTGGAAAGGCGATCGGGAAGAAACTTATAGAGGTTTGCATACACAACATAAGAGATTTTGCCCTTGATAAACATAAAACTACCGATGATTATCCCTACGGCGGCGGAAAGGGGATGGTTATGAAGGCAGAGCCTATCGTGAGGGCAGTCGAATCAGTTAAGGGTAGTTTGAATCCAAACGCAAAAGTGATTCTTACAACGCCTCAGGGAAGACAATTTGACCAGCAAATGGCGCGGGAACTTGCCGCCTCAAGCGGTTTGCTGATTTTATGCGGAAGATATGAAGGGGTGGATGAAAGGGTTAAGGAATTGGTGGTTGATGACGAAGTATCCGTGGGCGATTATATCTTAACCGGGGGCGAAATACCTGCCATGATCATCATAGATGCGGTATCAAGGCTTATACCTGGTGTTTTAGGTTCAGATATGTCGGCTGAAGACGATTCTTTTTCACCTTCTGGAATTTCCAGAGGTCTTTTAGAATATCCGCAGTATACAAGACCAGAAGCTTTTAGAGGAAATAATGTCCCGGAAATACTTTTGTCAGGCAATCATCGGGAGATTAAAACATGGAGAAGGATGGAGTCCATAAAAAGAACCTT
>JACRML010000010.1 GCA_016214995.1 Deltaproteobacteria bacterium | reverse complement strand
TTTACTTTATCCGAATCTGTATAATCCATTTTGTAATCTGCGTAATCATAGTATCTCAGTTAATAGAGCTCTATATTCTATAATATTGAGCATTCCGGATAAGGCATTTAAAGAGGAATTATAATTTCAGCCCTTGCTTTTAGTGGTAATGACATGTAAGATTTGATATATGAGCAGGAGGTAAAAAATGAAGGTGTTTGAGATATTAAAAAAGCATGATATTGCCATTAAGCAGAAATACGGCGTCAAAAAAATAGGTGTCTTTGGTTCTTTTGCACGGGGTGAGGGAAGAAAAGACAGCGATATTGATGTCCTCGTCGAGTTTAAAGATAGCTTTGAGACTTTTGATAATTACATGGAGCTTAAGTTTTTTCTTGAAGACCTGTTTGGCCGGAAAGTGGATTTGGTGACTATTGAAGCGCTTAGGCCGCAATTGAAAGAGGATATTTTAAAACAAGTTAGCTATGCGTAGAAATTACATATTTTATCTTGAGGATATTCTGACATCTGCAAATAAAATTCAAAATTATGTCGGCAATGCCTCTTTTGAAGAACTTATTAAAGATGAATTAAAGATAGATGCTATTGTTAGAAACTTTGAGATAATTGGGGAGGCTTCAAGCAATGTCCCGCAGGAAATACACGCTAAATATCCCTTTGTTGAATGGAGAAAGATAGCTGATTTTAGAAATGTTCTCGCCCACGAATACTTTGGAATAAATTATAAGATTATGTGGGATATTATCAAAAACAAACTTCCAGCCCTGCAAAAAGATATCCAAACTATACTCAAAAAAGAAAAATGAGTTTCTTCATTTTTAATAGTCTGTTTCGAAGGAAGCAATGAAATATAAATTATTGGATTGTGTAGTTTTGACGCATGATTTGCCTGAATTTGAATTGTGTACAGACGACATGGGGACAGTAGTAGAGACCTCTGAACAAGATGGTCTTGCCACAGGGTTACCTTATGTGTCATTCCGCACTTGATGCGGAATCCAGCCTTTTATTGTTTCTTTCTGGATTCCTGCTTTTGCAGGAATGACATCAAATGATGTATGCTCTTAATTTTTATACCCTGCAGTCTCTTTTGTTAAATGCGCAGTAGTCGCAATTCAGATAATCAGGTCTTGCAGTATAATCCCTCGCCCGTACGCCCTTGGCTACCGCATCTATCATATTCATGGCCTTTTCTATGTGCTTTCCTTCAAAGAGCGCTTTTCCGATAAGCCCTGATTCCAAAAAGTGAAGCTCGCATCCGGCAGGCAGTTTCTTAAAATTTTCCTTATATGCCAAAGCATAGAGCAGAAGCTGGACGCTATCCTTTGCCTTTTTATGGGCATTTTTTTCCTCCCTGACATCAGAGGTCTTGAAGTCTATGATATACGGGCCATCCTTTCTTTCCTCTATCATGTCCCATCTACCTTTTAGCCTGTTCATACCTATATCAACAACAAACTCCCTTTCCACAGCAGCAGGCATTATGCCGTCCTTTTCCTGTGCCTCATAAAACTTTTTAATTGCCTCTTTGCCTGCCTCGTATCGCTGTGTTTCATGTTCTTTTGTTACAAAGCCTGCGCTACGCCAATTTGCGGCAAAAACATTCATAAGTTCATCCAAATTGGTTTTGCTGCCGTCCGCTTTTTTTCTGAAATATACAGAGACCACCTCGTGCATGGCCTTGCCATACATGACTGTATGATGCGGAAGGAGCGGCACCTTGAGGATGTGGATATATTTATACTTCAAGGGGCAGGTAAGATAATCATCTATCTGATAATAGCTTAAGGAAAGAACTGTATCATCTGGCATGGGCTGTAGGGGCAATTCATGAATTGTCCCTGTTTGAGGCGCAAATCTTTTGATTGCCTCTACGGGTTTTGTTTTTGCTGCTGCTGTCTCCGCCTTTGGCATATCGAGCGCCTCAAGCACAAATTGGCTAACCTTTTTTGCCCGCACGCCGCCGTAATCTGAAGCGCTGGTAAGATACAGCTCATTCATTGCCCTTGTCATACCAACATAAAAAAGACGCCTCTCCTCCTGAAGATGGAAGTCGCCGCTTGGGAGTATATCTTTTATAAGCGCATCGGGCAGTTCTATCTGTTCCTTTCGCTCCTTTCTCGGAAACCTCTCTGACACAAGGCCGACCATAAATACTACCGGAAACTCCAACCCCTTTGCCTTGTGCACGGTTAAAACCTGCACCCAGTCTGCCTCCACATCAGGCTCGGCAGTTCCGGGATTATCTCCGGCCTCCATAAGGACATTAATATATTCTACAAATGCAGTTACCTTCTTTACTGAAAGGGTAGCCTCCATATGCTGTGTCAATTCAAAAAACTTTGCAATGTTCTGCACTTTTTCTACTGCGCTTGCGCAATTTTCCTGTGAAAGCCTTGTGAGATAGCCTGTGTCTGTGAGAAATGAATATAAAACCTTGCCGGCAGTCTCACCCAGCGCCACCTCACTGTATTTGTCTATGTCGCTTATGAGTTTTGTAATGGTGGCAAGACCTTCTTGGGAGGTTGGGGGTGGGAGGTTGGGGGTGGTTGTTAAATCTTTGTCTTTCCCACATCCCACATCCCGCATCCCACATCCCATAATTTCCTTCATCACATAATAAAGCGGCTTGTGGCTTTGCCTGGATATATTATGGCATGGGATTAAATCTGCGGCCTTAAGCTGATAGACCTCTGATGATGCGAGATGAAAAAGGTTCATACTGTCATTAAAATTTGTAATTACCTTTAAAAATGCAATCAAAAGCCTTATCTCTTCCCTTGAGTAGAGCCCCTGATTTCCGGAAAACCTGTGCGGTATGCCCTTATCTTTAAGCGCTTTTAAAAAAGGTTCTGCATCGCTGTTTGCCCTCACAAGGATTGCAAAGTCCCTATAATTGTAGAAGAGAGGTTCCCCCCCATCCTTGACCCCTTGACCCCTCGACCCCCTGGCCCCTGCTTCTATCATCTCCGCAACAGTTTCTGCCTCTTTTGTCAATGTATCAAAATGCAGATGTTTCACCCCTGACTTCTGACTTCTGACTTCTGGCTTCTTTTCTGTTACCAGCCTCTTATCTATCCCGCTCTTAATCTCAAGCCTGTCCGGATTATTATGCGATATTAGCCTGTATGCTGTATCAAGGATAGGCTGCACAGAGCGATAATTTTTTGTAAGTGTAACAAGTTTTGCATCGGGGTATATTTTTTGAAAGCCCAGCACATTGCTTATGGCAGCGCCGCGGAACTTATAGATGGACTGGTCATCGTCTCCAACCACAGTTATATTTTTGTGTCTTTCTGCCAGAAGTTTTACAAGCTGAAACTGCGCATAGTTTGTATCCTGAAATTCATCAACAAGAATATATCTGAATTTCTCCTGATACCGTTTTAAGATATGCGGCCTTGCCCTGAAAAGTTTTAAAGGCAGGACAACCTGGTCTCCAAAATCCAGATACCCATGCTTTGCCATAAGCTCCTGATACTTTGCATAGGTCTTTGCCAGTTCATCCTGCTGTATAATTTCAACTTCTTCTACCTCTTGCCCCTTGCCTTTTGCCTCTTTCAGCTTTTCTATATAACCAGCATACTCCTCAGGCCCCACATCCTCATCCTTTAGCCTGCTGATAAGCCCGGTGATAGCAGAAATATATTTGGTAGGATTACCGAGTGGCCGATAATAATTCAGAGGAAGTTCAAAGAGATTCTCTTTTAAAAATATAATCCTCTCCGCCTCACTCAATACCTTAAAATCCGGTGTAAGGCCAATCTCAAGGACATTGTCTCTTAAAACCCTGTCGCCGAATGAGTGGAATGTTGATATCCAGACATTGGAATATCCATAAGGCACAAGCCTGTCAACACGTTCCTCCATCTCGCCGGCAGCCTTTTCCGTGAATGTAAGGGCAAGTATCTGATTTGGATTCACACCGCTCTCAATGAGATGCGCAATCCTGTGCGTTATGACTTTTGTCTTACCTGTGCCGGCGCCTGCAATTATGAGCAAAGGCCCATTGCCATAAGTTACCGCAGAAAGCTGCTCTGGATTTAAAGGTGATTCATTATTTATTGATTCCATATAATAGTTATACCAATAAGATAGTAACGCTTGCAAGGGCATATACTTTCACCTACGGACTTACGCCCGTAGTTCCATGCATAATTTTTGATAGAGAGGAATTTATGGAATTTCTTTGTACTGGCAGGAAAACTTTTGGATTTTGGGTTAATCAGATATCACAGTCGGTCATGATGGAAGTTGTCTTTCTTTATCTTTTTTCTGACATCTGACTTCTATATTTATACCACACCCTGCAGGTCCCATCCATAGAAACCATACACGGGCCGTATGGCGCCTCCGGGACGCAGGTATTGCCAAAGAGAGGACAATCTATTGGTTTTATCTTGCCAATCATTATGAGATGGCAGGAGCAGCCGGGGTTTATATCATTAAGATAGGCGATGGGTGATGGGTGATGGGCGATGGCTTTTCCTCCTGCCTCTGCCTGAGGCGGATGCCCTACCCCAAACCTGCATATTGCATCATACGACTTATATCGTTCTTTTAATTTAAGGCCTGACCTTGGTATCTTTCCTATGCCGCGCCAGTATGCAGGCACAACATCAAAAACCTCTTTGATAGCCATCTGTGCCTTTATATTTCCCTTATCATGCACTGCCCGCTGATATACATTTTCGCATTTATAAACCCCTTCATTTATCTGCTTCACAGCAGCCAGTATTCCCATCAGGACATCCACCGGCTCAAACCCTGCCGCAAGAGTAGGCATCCTGTATGCCTCTGGAAAAAGCCGATACTGCTCCAAGCCCATTACTGTGGCCACATGGCCGGGTATGAGAAAACCATCTATGCAGAGGTCGCCAACGCCTAATAAAAACTCCATAGAAGGCGGAATCAGGCGATGGGAAACAATGATACTGAAGTTTTTTGGCATATCTGCCTGCTGGACAAGACTTGCCACACCACATGCAGTGGTTTCAAATCCTACTGCAAAAAGCACAACCTCTTTTTCAGGGTTTTCCTTTGCAATTTTTATGGCATCAAACGGCCCGTATACAACCCTTATATCTGCGCCCTTTGTTCTGGCATCAGCAAGAGAACCTGGCGATGATGGAACCTTAATCATGTCTCCAAAAGTGGCAATTATAGCTTTTTGCTTTAAGGCAAGCTCAATTGCAAAATCTATATCATGCCCCGGACATACGCACACAGGACAACCCGGTCCGGCAACAACCTCTACGCCTTTTGGCAGCAAATCCCTTAATGCAAAACGGCTTATCACATTCTCATGCGTGCCGCATACATGCATTATCTTGACAGGACGCTTTGAGGAGGTTTTCCTTATCTGCTGAATAAGCTTCTCAACAATGGTTTTGTCTCTGTATATGGATTCTGTGGCCATTTCCGGTGATTATATTCTTTTCTTCCTTTCCTTGTAAAGGCTTTCCGTAAAAATCAATGTCTATTTTTAGGGGCTTTACTAAAGCTGCCAAGTGTGTTATTAAAATGTGAAAATGAAATTTCACAATTTTGCATTTTGATATTTGGTGCGTAAGCTCAATCTTTTCTAATTTTGACTTTTCTTTTATGGAGGTATTATGGCAGACAACAAAACCACAGCAAAAGATGTAAAGATAGAGATTCAGATAGACGACGACATTGCCCAGGGCATGTATACAAATCTGGCAGCAGTAAACCACAGCGAGAATGAATTTATCTTTGATTTTATCTTCCTCCAGCCTCAGTCTCCAAAGGCAAAGGTCAGGTCAAGGCTTATCCTCAGCCCCAAACATGCGAAGCGGTTTCTGAATGCATTGCAAGACAATATCAGAAAATATGAGGATAATTTTGGGAGGATGGAAACATCTAACGGCCCTGTAATTGATACCGGGTCTATTCATTAACCCAGAAAATGCAATAGCATTTTCTGGGTTAATACTGGTAAAATGGGGTATTTGCACTGAAAACCTATCTTCTTCTTATCCTGTTTATCTATCTCTTTAAGGAAGCCTTCGAATATTTAGCCCTCTATCTCAACCTCAGGCACATGAAAAGGCATGGTTCATCCGTGCCTCTTGAATTTGAAGGAAGTGTAGATGAGGACTTTATCAAAAAGATGCAGCGCTATGAGATGGATAAGGCGCATTTAGATATTATTTCTTCACTTTTCAGCAGCATTTCCTTAATTGTATTCCTCTTCGGCGGCCTTTTAAATTTTTACAGCTCATGGATAGCGTCACTTAATTTTTCCTTTGTGGTTTCAGGGTGGCTTTTTTTCCTGCTCCTTTCTTATACTGAAAATATCCTTTCTATACCGTTCAGCCTTTATAATACCTTTAAGATAGAGAATAAATACGGATTCAATACTATGACAGCGCGGCTATGGATATCTGACTTTTTTAAATCATTGATTCTTTCCACGATACTTACCTCTCTTTTATTATTCTCTGCATTCTATCTTATTCAATGGAGCCAGGAATACTGGTGGTTCTGGGTGTGGTGTTTTGTTTTTGCATACAGCATGTTTGTCATGTATATATCGCCGTATGTTATTGAGCCGCTGTTTAATAAATTTACCCCCGTTGAAGACGAGTCGCTTAACCAAAGAATCACCAGATTGGCAGATAAGGCTGGTATTCATGCAGGCAAGATACTCAAGATTGACGCATCAAAAAGGAGCAGGCATACAAACGCGTACTTCACAGGAATTGGCAGAACAAAGAGGATTATCCTTTATGACACGCTTTTACAGGAGATGAGCCATGATGAAATAATAACTGTCCTTGCCCATGAAATCGGGCATTGGAAGAAAAGGCATCTGTTAAAGATGATGATTATATTTGAACTCTTTTCCCTTATAGGATTATTTATCACTTTTAAGCTCATCCAGAGCAACCTCCTCTTGAATCTTTTCAATATCAATACCGATATTATTTTTGCAAAGTTTATAATACTGGCATTTCTTTTTGGGATTATTGCACTGCCATTAAAACCTCTGATAAATTTTTTCATCAGGAAACATGAAAAGGAAGCTGATAGTGCTTCGTATGAACTGACTGGAGATGGAGAGAGTATGGTGAGCGCCTTAATAAAACTTTCTAAGGATAATTTGGCAAATCTTTATCCGCATCCCCTCTATGTTTTCTTATATTATTCTCATCCCCCTGTTCTGGAGAGAATAAGGTATATACAAAGACTTAAGGCATAAGCGCATCGTTGACAAACGCAACAATCCTTAAACCATCAGCCTTTTAAAAGCCTCTTAAACTCCTCCTCTGTTATTATCTTTAATCCCATCCTCTTTGCCTCATCATATTTTGAACCGGGTTCGGCGCCGACAACCACATAGTCAACCTTTTTGATGATGCTTGAGGCTATATTGCCGCCCTGCTTTTCTACAAGCTCCTTTGCCGTATCTCTTGCAAAAGATTTGAGCGTGCCTGTGAATATGAATGTCTTGCCGGATAGTTTTCCTACAGCTTTTTTCACCTGCGGGAAAACCACGCCCGCCTTTTTGAGTTTTTCAATGACATTTAAGTTATGCCTTTCTTCAAAAAAGTTAAAAATACTTTCCGCTATTTCAGGACCCACTTCAAGTATTTTGAGCCGCTTCTTTTCCTCTCTTATCTCTTTAAGGAGTTCTTCTACATCTCGTAATTCTATTTTTAGTTTTTCATGAAATTCTTTCTTCGTTGTCTTTAGAAGATTTTTCTTTTCATTTTTCTTCTTTAAAAGTTCATCTTCTTCAACTCTCTTCTTGTGAAAATTTCCCACTGCTTCTTTAATAGCTTCCAGATTGCCAAAACGTTGTGCGAGAGATTTTGCCAAATGTTCCCCGACTCCTCCTATGCCGATGGCATAAATAAATCGCTCCAAAGTTGTTTTTTTGCTTTTTCCTATTGCGGCAAGCAAATTGTCTGTTGATTTTTCAGCCCATCGTTCAAGCCTTAAGATTTCTTCTTTTTTCAGATAATATAAATCTGCCACATCTTTGATAAGCCCGTCATCTACAAACTGCTCGATGTGTTTATCGCCCAGACCTTCTATATCTATCGCCCTCTTGGAAACAAAATGTTTGATTGTCTCTTTAACCTGCTTTGGGCAGGAGAGTCCAGCAGTGCAATAATGAATTACGCCAACACGCTTTACTGCTGAGCTGCAAGATGGGCATTTATCGGGGATAGCAAACAATTTCTCTCTGCCTGTTCTTTTTTCTTTTATGACCATCGTAACTTTTGGTATGACATCGCCGGCTCTCTGCACAACTACCATATCCCCAATCCTCACATCTTTTCTGTCTATCTCGTCCTGATTGTGCAGGGTCGCATGTCGTATGGTAACGCCTCCGATTTTCACAGGCTCCATTATTGCAACCGGCGTTAAAGCCCCTGTCCTTCCAACATCAACAATTATTTTCTCTATCTTTGTTGTTCCTTCCCTTGGTTTAAATTTATACGCCAAAGCCCATTTAGGATTTCTCGTTCTAAAACCGAGCTTATTCTGAAGTGTCAAATCATTTACCTTGACGACGATACCGTCAACTTCGTAAGGAAGGTTGTCGCGCATATTTTCCATTTTTCTGTGATAATCCAAAACCTCCTCAATGCCGCTGCAAATTTTTACAATGGGATTTACTTTAAAGCAGAGCGCCTTCAATTTTTCTAATGTTTCAAAATGTGTTTTAATCTCAATATTTTCAATGATTCCAACACCGTAACAAAATATGTCCAGAGGCCTTGATGCAGTTATCTTGGGGTCTAATTGTCGCAGAGAACCGGCGGCAGCATTTCTTGGATTGGCAAAAAGAGGTTCGCCCTGTTTTTCTAATTCTTCATTCAATTCTTCAAATGTCTTGAGAGGCAAAAAAACTTCACCGCGAACTTCAAGGCGAAAAGGGATGGGAAACAGGGGTAAGTCTTGCTTGATCCCTGACCCCTGACCCTTTACCTTTGTATTCTTTAACAGCCTCATCGGAATGCTCTTGATTGTCTTCAAATTTTGAGTTACATCCTCGCCTACATATCCATCTCCCCGTGTTGAGCCTCCAGTAAATCTGCCATTCTCATAGACAAGCTCAACGGCGAGTCCGTCTATCTTCGGCTCAGCAACATATTCAATATCATGGCTTATACTCAAATCCTTTTTGATATCATTGTCAAATTTCTTCGCCTCTTCCACGCTGAAGGCATTATTCAAAGAAAGCATGGGTATGGTATGGGTGATTGTTCCGAATGCCTCCAGGGGCTTTGCCCCAATCCTTTGCGTGGGCGAATCTAACGTGATGAGTTCAGGATGCTTTGCCTCAAGTTCTTCAAGCCGGCGCATGAGCTTGTCATATTCAGCATCAGAGATTACGGGGTTGTCCAAAACATAATAACGGTAATTATGAAAATTTATCCCTTCCCGCAGTTTTTCAATCTCTTTTTCAATATCAGTCATAGTTCTAGGGACTGTTGCCCAAATCCCATTTCTGCTGCAAATCGTATCTTTGGGTCTGCGGCTTCGTCAAAGTGCTCGGCAATGGCTCGCCGAGCGTCGGCATTGCCTGCGCTCTTTTCCTCGCCTCGACCCAAATCCGCGATTTTCGCTACGAAAGCAGATTTGGGCAACAGTCCCTCAATATTTAACACAGATTTGAAATGGTAGCAAAGGACAAAATGGTATGTCCCAAAAACAGGCATTGATTTTTGGGTAAAGTGGCGAGGTCTTCAATCGCTATTTTACGGGCATGTTTGAAAACTGACAGGAAATAGGTTATATATTAACTCATGTTGAAGGCATTTTTAAATCTATTATTGCCGCAAATCTGCCCGCTTTGCAGTGAAGATACCGAAGATGGTCAATTTTGTCAAAAATGCCTTTCTGATATCAGGCTAATCACAAGCCCCATCTGCCTTTGCTGCGGTGTGCCGTTCATTTCACAGGAGTGTGAAGACCATTTGTGCGGAAGATGCATAAAAAAAGAAATGCCGTTTTCAATCGCAAGGAGCATTGGAGTATATGAAGGGGTATTGCTGGATGCAATACACAAGTTCAAATATAACGGCAAAAACTCTCTGGCAAAATCTCTGGTTAAGATAATGGCCTCTGCCCCGGGAATGCGGTATCATAAGATAGATGGAGGAATCGTCTTTGGAAAGACATCAGGTGTAGTATTTAATAACAGCCCTGATTTGATTGTTCCTGTGCCTTTACACAAGACCAGGCTTAAAGAGAGAGGGTTTAACCAATCACTGCTTTTAGCAAGGGGGCTTGCCAGGATATACAATCTGCCCATGGATTATCTTAATCTCAAAAGAATCCGTGCAACAGACCATCAGGTAAATCTTAAAGGAAAAGACCGGCTGGTAAATGTTAAAGGCGCATTTGCAGTAGAAGACAGAGATGCATTTAAAGATAAAAAGGTTTTGCTTATAGACGACGTTTATACAACCGGCGCAACCATTAGTGAGTGCAGCAAGGTATTAAAAAAGGCCGGGGCCAAAGATGTAAATATCCTTACCCTTGCGAGGGTAGTAAATTTGTGATACTGATATAATCTCAAAAATCAATGCCTATTTTTTGGGTCAAGGGCAGGGCTTGACCAAACACTGCATTTGTAAAAAACCATGACTGCCAGAAAAAAAATCATCTCCTTAAAAAAGCTAAAAAGCCTTCTCAGCGGTACCAGCAGGAATGGTAAAATCATTGTCTTCACCAACGGCTGTTTTGATATTATCCATGCCGGTCATGTGCGATACCTTAATAAGGCAAAATCGCTGGGTAATATACTGGTGGTGGGGCTCAACAGCGATTCTTCAGTGAAAAAGATTAAGGGAGAGAAAAGACCGATTGTGTCGCAAAGAGAGAGGGCAGAGGTTTTGTCCGGCCTTGAGGCAGTTGATTATGTGGTTCTTTTTAATGAGCCGACACCAATAAAACTTATCAAGGCTATCCTGCCTGATATCCTTGTAAAAGGGGCAGACTGGGCAAGCCACGAGATTGTCGGCGCTGATGTGGTAAAAGCGGCAGGCGGTAAAACTGCACGGGTAAAGCTGGTAAAGGGAAGGTCAACTACAAATATAATTCAAAAGATACTGGAGCTTCACTAAGAAAGAAATAACTTTTTAAGATCCATAACTATCTAACAAACTCTAGGTTACCGACACCACTTCTTCATAGGTCGTAATCCCCTCCAGCATCTTTTTTATAGCACACTGCCGCAGGGTAAGCATGCCATCTGCCTTTGCCGCCTCCTGAATTGCTGCAAGTTCTACTTTTGGAGAGGAAAGCATCGCCCTCACCCTGTCTGAAAAATCCAGTATCTCAAATATCCCTGTCCTGCCTCTGTAGCCAGTGCCTCGGCATTCTAAACAGCCCTCACCATAGTGAACCGTATACACCTTTTGTTTGGAAAGAATCTGGAGATAATCAATCTCGCCCGCTGTCAGGTTTCTGCTCAATTTACATTGCGGACATATTTTCCTTACTAGTCTCTGCGCCACAATACCAATAATTGTGGACGAGATTAAGAATGCCGGCGTGCCGAGATCCATAAGCCTGATGATGGAGCTGGGTGCATCATTTGTATGCAATGTAGACAGGACAAGATGGCCTGTAAGGGCTGCTTGTATGGCTGCTTCCGCAGTATCCTTATCGCGTATTTCACCGACCATTATGATATCAGGGTCCTGGCGGAGGAATGTCCTTAATGTAGCGGCAAATGTTACACCGGTAGCAGGCTGAATGCCTACCTGATTAAACTCTTCCATCACCATCTCTATGGGGTCCTCTATGGTAACTATATTTACATCCGGCGAAGAAAGCATCTTTAACGCTGAATACAATGTGGTCGTCTTGCCGCTTCCGGTAGGGCCTGTTACAAGTATAATGCCGTTAGGTCTTTTTATAAAGGAACTAAACAGCTGATACTCCCTGGGATAGAAACCAAGCTGGTCAATATCCTGAAAGAGTATATCCGGGTCAAATATTCTTATAACCACTTTCTCGCCAAATGCAACCGGCATTGTGGATACTCTTAATTCTATCTCCTTGTCTTTATAATCCGTTTTTATGCGCCCGTCCTGCGGTTTTCTCTTTTCGGCTATATCCATTCTGGAGAGCGCCTTTATCCTTGATATTATCGGCGGATGAATAAGCTTTGGTATGGTATGTATGTAATGAAGTGTGCCGTCTATTCTGAGCCTTACGAAGGATTTATCCCTCTTTGGTTCTATATGTATATCGCTTGCCCTTTGGTCAAAGGCGTATCTTAAGAGATATTCCACAGCATTGACAACATGCTGGTCGCCCGCATCAATCTCTGCGTGACCTTTCAGTTTTACATACTGCTCAAGATTGCTTATATCAACAGACTGCACCATATCTTTCTGTGCAGCCATGACCGACGTGCGAAAACCATAAAATTCCCTGACTATTTTCTGTATATCGCTTTTTGAGCTTAATGCAAGCTTAATCTTGAGTTTCTTTGTCCGGGAAAGATTTTCCATTGCCTCATCAATATTAAATGGGTCGGCAACAGCAAGCGTAATGGTATCGCTTTCCTGTTCTATTGCAATTATGGTGTATTTCTGGGCAAATGGCCGCGGTATCAGGGAGGTTACCATGTCCATATTCAACTTGAGTGGGTCAAGCCTTTTGTAGGGAATACCAATCTTTTCAGCAATGGCCTGGGTTATGGTCTCCTCGGTCAAAATCCTGCCATTGCCGCCTGGTATTTCCAGATTGAACGATGATATGACCTCAGCAGGGGAGACCATATCAGGATGATATGGCACCCTTGAAAGATGCGGCACATCCTGACGCTTCTGGAGTCTGGCTCTCTGTGTATCGCCTTTTACAACAACATCGGTATATTGGTCTTTCGAAATAATACCCTTTTTAAGGAGTATCTGTGCTGTAAATTCTATGGTTAAAGCCTGCTTTTGCGGGGTCATAGTATTTAATCAGGAATCAGAAATTAGGAAAGAGGAGGCTGTTTCTTCTCTTCTATTTTCTAATCCCTGTTTCCTGATTCCTCTTTTTTCTCTTTTTCCTTCGGGAGGTTCTTTAAAAGCTCGTTAGTCTTTTTCTGTTCCTCTATTGCCTCTCTTATCAGGTCTTTTATGCCAAAGATTGAAAATGGAAGGGCAATCCATATAGCCAGAAGAACGAAAACCAGTACAATAAAGACTATCCCAAAAGCGCCCATCATTGCTGGAAATATGTTTGCTGTGTTCATTGTGTAATACCTCGTGGAGGGGCGGCCGCTCCTATGGATTGGATAAAAGAATCCTCAGCCTTTCTTCAACCTTATCCAATGAAACCTTTTCCTGTTCTCCACCCTCCATATTTTTTATCGTTATGTTATGAGACGCCAACTCATCATCGCCCAATATCAGAGCAAGCTTTGCGCCCAACTTATCAGCCCGTTTCATCTGCAACTTGATGCTTTTATTGCCGTAATCCCGCTCCAGCTTTATACCTTGCGAACGCAATGTTTTAATCATAGGCATGGCTGCCTTTTCCGCCTTTTCTCCCAATGTTATCATAAATACAAGCGGCTGAACGCTGAATGCTGAACGCTGAACGCTGTCTTTCAACAGCATCACCAGCCTCTCCACGCCTATTGCAAAACCAAAACCCGGCACATCAGGCCCGTAAAGACTTTTCACCAGGCCATCATATCTGCCGCCTGCCGCAACGGCGTTCTGCGAGCCGAGGCCCAAAGCGGTTATCTCGAAGGTTGTCCTGATATAATAATCAAGCCCTCTCACCATTTTGGGATTTAACGAAAAATCCACCTGAGAGAGCGTAAGATATTCCTGCACCTTTTTAAAATGAGTTTTACATCCATCACATACTGCATCAAGGATGGAAGGGGCATGGGATGTTATCTCGATGCAACCCTGACTTTTGCAATCAAGTGTCCGTAGCGGATTTATCTCAAACCTCCGCTGGCAATCCTGACAGAGTTGAGATTTTTTATCCTGTAAAAAAGTGAGAAGTTTCTCTTTGTATAACGGCCTGCAATCTTTACATCCAAGAGAATTTATCTGTAAGCTAATGCCTTCAAGTCCAAGTTTCTGAAAAAGTGATACAAGCATCTCAAGGGTTTCTGCATCCGCTTTAGGGTCGTCTATGCCAAAGACCTCAGCGCCTATCTGATAAAATTGGCGGAAGCGCCCCTTTTGCGGCCTCTCATACCGAAACATCGGGCCAAGATAGTAAAGTTTTGCAATATGGTCGCTGCCATATAATTTATGCTCTATATACGCCCTGACCACCGGTGCAGTGCCCTCCGGCCTGAGCGTAATGGATTCGCCGTGCCTGTCTGCAAAGGTATACATCTCTTTTTCAACAATATCGGTGGTCTCGCCGATGCTCCTGGAAAAAAGCCCGGTCTTTTCCACAATGGGAACCCGTATCTCGGAAAAGCCATAAGTTTCAAAAATCTGCCGCGCCTCTTTTTCTATATGCTGCCAGATGTAAGTTTCCGGCGGAAGGATATCGTTAAAGCCTCTGATGGAGTTTATCATTAATAACCCTCTTTATAGTATCAAAGTGCCATACCCTAAAAAATCAATGTCTATTTTTGGGCCATAGTGTCAAAGGAGCAAAGTTTTTACTCTTATACTCTGACTCTTCTCAATAACGTTTTTAACCGCTTTTTCAATGTCCTTAGGCATCAAACCATAGTGGACAAGCAATTCCTCTGCAAGCCCGGATTGGCCAAACTTATCCTGAATCCCAACCCTTTTCATTGGCACAGGGCATTCTTCAGCAACAACACTGGCCACAGCCTCTCCCAGCCCCCCTATGATTGAATGCTCTTCACAAGTTACAATTGCCCCTGTTTCTTTTGCCGCTTTCACAATCAATTCCCTGTCAATGGGCTTTATGGTTGACATGTTGATGACCTGTATTTGCAATCCCTCTTTTTCAAGCATGGCTGCGGCTTCAAGGGCATGGCTCACCATAAGCCCCATTGCAATTATCGTCGCATCTTTGCCGTCTCTCACCACCATGCCTTTGCCCATGGTAAACTTGTAATCCTCCGGCAACACAACCGGAAACTTTCCACGCGCCACCCGGACATAGACAGGACCGTTGTATTTGACAATCTCCTGAATAACTGAGCGCGTCTCAACTCCATCACACGGCACTATCACGGTCATATTCGGAATCGCCCGCATAATAGCAATGTCTTCAATGGCCTGATGTGATGCGCCATCCTCCCCAACCGTTATCCCTCCATGGCTCGCAACAATCTTTACATTCAGTTTCGGATACGCAATGGACTGCCGAACCTGCTCCCATGCCCTGCCTGAGGCAAATATGGCAAAGGTGGATGCAAACGGTATCTTGCCAACAGCAGCCAGACCGGCGGCGGTGCCCATCATATCCGCCTCTGAAACACCCATATTAAAAAATCTTTCCGGGAATTTCTTGGCAAATATGTTTGTCTTTGTCGAGCCCGATAAATCCGCATCAAGCACAACAATTTCTTGAGAGCTTTCCCCAAGCCGTGCAAGGGTTTCACCATAGACATCACGGGTAGCGATTAGTTTTGTCATTGTAACACTTTCTCCGGCCATCCATCCGCCGACACTCCAAGCTCATCAAACGATTTCTTCAATTCCTCATCCGACGGCGGAACACCGTGATACTGATATTTCCCTTCAAATATTGAAACACCCTTGCCCTTGACTGTTCTTGCGATAATCATGGTGGGCTGGCTTTTTATGGTCTCCGCATCATCAAGCGCCCTGATTATCTGCCCCATATTATGGCCATCTATCATGATCACATGCCAGCCAAATGCCTTCCACTTCTCACTCAGCGGTTCAATATTCATCACATCGGTCACTGCCCCGTCTATCTGAAAACCATTAAAGTCAACAAAGGCGCAGAGGTTATCAAGTTTGTAATGGGCGGCACTCATGGCAGCCTCCCAGACCTGGCCTTCTTCGACCTCGCCGTCGCCAAGAAGCGCATAGACCCTCGAAGGCCTTTTATCAAGCCGTAAAGCCAGGGCCATTCCATTTGCCATAGAAAGCCCTTGCCCAAGCGAGCCAGTGCATACTTCAATGCCGGGTGTACATTTCATATCAGGATGGCCCTGAAGAATACTGCCCAATTTTCTTAAGGTAAACAGTTCCTTTGGTGAAAAATATCCGCACCTTGCAAGCGCAGCATACTGAATCGGCGCCGCATGGCCTTTTGATAATACAAACCTGTCCCTGTCTGCCCACTTCGGGTCTTTTGGGTTATGTCTCATCTTGTAAAAATAAAGAGCTGTAACAATATCAGCGGCAGATAACGAACCTCCGGTATGTCCTGATTTTGCCTTGTTGAGCATCATCAAAACATCAAGCCTTAACTGTTTAGCCCATTTTTTCAGATTGTCTATACTTGTATTGGAAGGTTTTAATTCAACATCTGATTTTGCCAAAATCCCCACTCCTTTTTTATGATTGATTACACCGATTTTTGAGAAACAATTACACGAAAATGTCATTCCGAGCGAAGCGAGAAATCTGACACGGAGTGTTACCCTGAACCCTTCGCTTGTCATTCTGAGCGAAGCGAAGAATCTCATCTTATCGCTCAGGGCAGGCTCCGTGAAGGGTCTTATTAGTTCCTTCGCTACGCTCAGGACAAGCTTCGGGCTTCACCCTCAGACGCCGTCCTGAACAAAGTGAAGGAATGACAGCAACACTGTCATCTGTATAATCTGCTTTTATAATCTATATAATCGTATTTTATTCTTTTTCACTTACAGAAAGATATTCAAGGATAATATCATCAAGGCTCTTTTCTGAAACCAGAGGCCCGCCCTGTTTCTCAACCACCTTTTCAATAGGTTTTGTCTGCGGCTCAAGTTTTTCTTCCTTTTTATCAAACACACCATCCTTCAGGTTTTTTAACATGGTGCCGTGCTGGTCGCGCATAATCTCTTTCACAACAACCCCAAGCTTGTCAGACTTGATGATATCTGCATAGCTTGTCTTTTTGGAGGTTATAATAACGCCCTCTTTAAACAGAAGTGTGGTTATAATAGGATTTTTTTTGCCGCCATCCTCTGTCTGGATGTGATAAATCACACCTTTGTGCATTACATTTTCATTGAAACCTAACTGCATAGCTTCTCCATTTATCTTGATTTTTCTAACACACTACCTCTATTTATGCAAGCTGCTGCGGGATTTGAAACACCAAACCCGCGAGAAAGTTATACCTTTATTAACGATTTTCCTGTCATTTCCTGAGGCTTTTTAATACCCATCAATTCAAGGACGGTAGGGGCTACATCTGACAACCCGCCTTCTGTTAGAGAGATATTTTTTTTCTTATCATCTATCAAGACAAAAGGCACTGGATTTGTCGTGTGGGCTGTATAGACATCATTCGTATTGTAGTCTGTCATCTGCTCTATATTTCCGTGGTCTGATGTTATAATAGCAATCCACTCTTTTTCTCTTGCCGCAGACACAACTTTGTCAAGACATTCATTTATGACTTCGCATGCCTTAATAGCAGCTTTCATAATTCCTGTATGTCCTACCATATCGCCGTTTGCATAGTTTACCAGTATAAATTGATAATCCCCGCTTTTAATCTTTTTTATAAGCTCATCGGTAACCAGATATGCGCTCATCTCTGGTTTTTTATCATATGTTGGCACTTCTTTTGGCGAAGGTATAAGAATCCTATCTTCCCTATCAAAAGGTTTTTCTATGCCTCCGTTGAAGAAAAATGTAACATGGGCATATTTTTCTGTTTCAGCTATCCTCATTTGTCTTATATTATTTTTGCTCAATATCTCTCCCATGATATTTTTTAAACTCTGAGGAGGAAACGCAACAGGAAGATTAAATGTGACGTCATATTCTGTAAGGCATACATAGCTGGATAATTGTGGTTTAATGCCCCTGTCAAACCTATTAAAATCTTCTTGAGTAAATGCCCTCGTCAGTTCTCGTGCCCTGTCTGCCCTGAAGTTAAAGAAGATTATGCCGTCTCCAGCATTGATCGTGGCTACCGGCTTGTTGTTTTCGGCTATTACCTTAGGTAAGACAAATTCGTCAGTTTCACCCTTTTTATATGCCTCGGAAACAGCCTCAACTGCGCTTTGAACTAATTTCCCTTCACCATTCTTTATCGCCCTGTAGGCCTTTTCTATCCGTTCCCATCTGTTGTCTCTGTCCATAGCATAGTAACGGCCAGAAACTGTGGCAATCTTGCCAATATGGGTTTTCTCAAGGTTTGCATGAAGGCTTTCAATATAGTCTTTTCCGCTTGTCGGCGGTGTATCACGGCCATCAAGGAAGGCATGGATAAAAACCTTATCCAGTCTCTGTTTCTTTGCCATGTCCAGCAGGGCAAACAGGTGGTTTATGTGGCTGTGGACGCCGCCATCTGAAACAAGACCCATGAGATGCAGTGCACCATTGCTCATTTTTACTGCGGCGATAGATTCTGAAAGGGTTCTGTTTTTGAAAAAATCTCCAGTCTCTATTTCCCGGTTTATGCGGGTAAGTTCCTGATACACAATCCTGCCTGCACCCATGGTAAGATGGCCTACCTCTGAGTTTCCCATCTGCCCTTCCGGCAGACCAACTGACAGGCCGGATGTTTCCAGTTTTGTATTAGGATATTCCTTGAACAACCTGTTTATGACAGGAGTTTTTGCAAGTAGTTGGGCATTCCCCTTTTTGCGAAGGTTTATGCCCCAGCCGTCAAGAACAATAAGCATAAGAGGTCTCATAATATATATCCTTTAATCCACTGGATTGATTGTAAGTAGAAAATCCGGAGAGACAAAATTGTGATGTGCATAATTTAACGTGCAAACTATATTGGAAAAGAGAAAATTATACAAAATCAGTGTGAATACGGTTCATTCCTTAAAATAGTAAATGCCCTGTAAATCTGCTCAAGCAGTACCAATCTAGCCAGTTCGTGAGGAAATGTCATTGGAGAAAGCGCAACAACCAAATCCGCCCCTTCTAAAACTTTCTGGTGCAATCCGTATGCCCCGCCAATAATAAAACATATTCTCCTCTTACCCGCGGCTGAAAGTTCATTGATAAATTCAGCGAATTTGTTTGATGAATAGTGCTTCCCCTTGTCTGCAAGGGCTATAACAAAATCTCCCTGCTTTATACTTTTTAAAATCCCCTGGGCTTCTTTTTCCAAAACCTTTGCAATCGGTATGTTTGCGCCGGTTTCTTCCTTAACCTCAACAACCTCTATTGGAGAGTATCTTTGTATCCGTGTTAAGTATTCTCTTGTACCGGTTTTTATATAGTCTTTTTTAATCCTGCCTATGGAGATAAGCACTAGTTTCAATTGGATTTACCCAGAAAATGCAGTTGCATTTTCTGCCAAACACATTTTTTGGATTTCTCCTCTGCCTCAAAAAATCTTTATGTCTGCTGCCTCATTCTACTGCAATCATAGGCGCTTCTGCCCAAAGACCTTCAAGATTATAAAATTCTCTCACCGGCTCAAGAAATATATGTGCAATTACATCACCGTAATCTATAAGCGCCCAACGACCCTCTCTAAAACCCTCTATGCTTAAAGGCCTTGCCCCTTTTTTTTTCAGTCCTTCTTCTATAGAGTTGGCGATGGCCTGAACCTGTTTATCGGATGTGCCGCTGCATATCAGCAGATAATCGGCTATTGACGACAGTTTGCTTATATTAAGGATAACAACCCCCTCTGCTTTTTTATCCAGGGCGAGCTTTGCCGCCGCTAAAGCCTTGTCTTTTGATTTCAGTTTAATTAACCTCCCTAATGATATAACTTGTTTTTCGCTATATAATCTTCTATCTCTTTTGGCAGAATATACCGTGTTGATTTGCCCTGTTTAATCATTTTTCTTATCTTTGATGCCGATATGCCGAAGAGTGTGGTTTCCATATATGCCACAAACTTGCCGTGTTCGTTGGAATAAACAGCCTTTTCTGCATCATACCAGAACTTTTTTGCCAGTTCAACAGGAAGAACCTCCCCTATCTTCTTTACCGCATAGCCTGGTCGTGGAATAATAATAAAATTTGTAAGCTTGAACAATTCCTCATATTCGCACCATGTAGTTATATCATTAAATGAATCAGTCCCAACAATAAAACTGAAATTTGTCTGTGGAAATTGTTTATGAAGAGTTCTTAAGGTTACAACTGAATAAGACCTATCTCTCCTCTTAATTTCAATGTCAGATGTCTCAAACAATATATTATCCTTTATTGCCAGCCGCACCATCTCAAGCCGGTGCTCCGGAGATATAAGAGAACCGTTATCTTTATGGGGAGGCTGGAATGTTGGTATAAAGAACACCTTGTCAAGGCCGAATGCCTCTCTAACCTCTTCGGCAATACGCAGGTGTCCAATGTGAATAGGATTAAATGTTCCGCCCATTATAGCTATGTGCATAAAAGTTCGGAGTTCGGAGTTAAGGGGAAAAACCTTTTTCCCCTCATGCCTTAACCCAAAAATAGACATTGATTTTTGGGGAAACCCGCAAGTCCTTGACAGACGTTTCACCTGTCAAGGGCAAGTTGCCTGTTAGACAACACACCCCTAAATCCCCTCTCGAGAGGGGACTAAAGGGGTGTGTTATTTGCTACGAACCGTATGTTCACCGATACGGTGAGGAATAAAAATTGGCCGATAACGAAGTATGCCTGTCCCCGAGTGTCTCTATCGGGGAGCAGCCAAATCGGCTGGCTCCACTTGCTGCGAAGCGATTGCAAGTGGAAGATGTAAAATAGCGAGGTTTTTAATCGCCATTTTACGGCCTTAACAGT
>JACRML010000066.1 GCA_016214995.1 Deltaproteobacteria bacterium | reverse complement strand
GGCTGTAGAAAAACTCAGAGACATGGTGCAGCAGAATGCGAGCAGCGCTACAGAACTTGCTGCATCAGCCGAACAGCTTGCAAGGCAGTCGGATTCATTGACAGAGGTGGCTGGAGGATTTACCCTGGAAGAGGAAGGGGCAAGGCCGAAGTTAAAGATTGCAAAAACAGAGACCGGCAGACTAACCGGATTGAAACCTCCAAAGGCGTCAAATTAAAATACCTGTGCTGGCTACCGCTGGTTCAATCTTGAAGATTGAACCAGAAATTTATGGTTCAGGCTACAAGCCTGAACCAGCAGAAAATTATAGTAGGGGCGGGGCTTGTCCCCGCCCACGATGGGCGACCACAAGGGTCGCCCCTACAAATAAAAAATCAACCTATTTTAAGCGAGGCTTCAAAATAATGTCATTTATATCTTCCCTCCCTTCAAGCAATGCCATGACTGATGAGGAATTCAGACTGTTTAAGACCTTTGTGTATGATGAGTGCGGCATAAATCTTAAACCCGAGAAAAAATATTTTCTACAGAACAGAGTTAATCAGAGAATGAGGGTTACAGGAATAAAGAGTTATTACCGCTATTATAAACTCATCACAGGTGACGGAGCGGATTACAAGACTGAGCTTTTGTCGTTTCTGGATGTCCTTACCATAAATGAGACATCATTTTACAGAAACAAACCTCAGCTTGACCTTTTTCAGAAGGTTGTACTTCCTGAACTTCTTCACAGCAAGAGGGCAAAGAATGATTTCAGCCTTAAGATATGGAGTGCCGGATGTTCCACAGGTCAGGAACCATACACAATTGCCATGATACTGAATAATGTGATGACTGATATAAAAGGCTGGAAAGTGAATATCCTTGCCTCTGATTTGAGTCTTACAGTGTTGGAGGCGGCTCAGCAGGGTATATATCCCAAGGCAAAGACAGATGGGCTTGATGAATATTCACTGAAGAGATATTTTATTGAAAAGGGCGATAATTTTCATGTAAGTGATGAACTAAAAAGAATTATCACTTTCGACTTTCATAACCTGATGTATGATAATGGATTTTCTAATATAGACGTGATTTTTTGCAGAAATGTTTTGATATACTTTGATACAGAAACACAAAAAGAGGTTATCGGAAGATTTTATCAATGCCTTGCCCCAAAAGGTTACCTGTTTCCAGGCCATACAGAAAGCCTCCAGGGTGTAAATGAAAACTTTGTATTTATCCATAAAGATAGAGGGACAGTATATCAAAAAAAGTGAGCAATAAGCTGTTTTAGAACCGCCCAGCAGCTACTGTTCAGTGCTTACCAGCAGAAGGACAAACTATGGACGATCTAAGTTTACTGCAATTAAGTGAAGATGACGTTAAAAGTCTGAAAGAGACATTTTATCAACAGTCAACGGAGCTGATAGAGGCCCTTATCAATGAGTCTCTTTCTATTGAGGGTTGCAAAGATATAGATTCCAAACTTAAGACGATTAAAAGGATATTCCATACGCTCAAGGGCGATTCCGCCTCTATTGGATTAAAAGAGCTTTCGCGCCTTACCCACAAGGCAGAGGACTTAATTCAGGCAATTGAGAATAAATTAATAGATATAGACAATAATCTAACAGACCTTTTATTGAAGGTTGCAGACTGCATAAAAGAGACAATAGAGGCAAGCATGACAGGTAAAGATGCGCCGATGGTCTCTGTTATTATAGATACCATAGATGAGTTTATTAAGACGAGCGGCGACGGTCAATTAGACAACGTAGAGCCTGCCCTTTTCTTGTCTCTCAGCGAGTATGAGAAACTGCTTGTATCCGAATACCGCAGGCAAGGGAAGGCTGTTTATAGCGGCAGGCTTTCATTCAGCAAGGATTGTCAGATGAGGTCTGCAGGTGCGATAATAATCTCGCAGCAATTAACCAGCCTTGGAGATATTGTAAAGATGTCTCCCAATCTTGATTCTAAAGAAATAGAATCAGTTGATGTCATTGAGATAATACTAGCCAGCAGGATGAGTAAGGAAGAGGTCAAAAATTTATGCAATATCCCCGGAGTTGTCGGTGATGTAATTATGGATGAATTGAGAGAAGAGGCTTTTGCAATTACCCCCAGGGATACATCCGAAGCGCAAGACCCTTCTGCAACGACAGCAACTATATCCCCAACCGGAACCATAAGGGTGGAGTCAGAGAAGATGGACAGAATCATGGATTTGGTTGGAGAGCTTGTTATAGGCCGCTCCATGATAGCGCAACTTGTGTCAGAATTTGAGGAGCGGTTTCCAAGAGAGGAGATGCTGGCCAGATTTTCCTATGCCAATTCATTTATAGAGCGGAGTCTTTCTGACCTGCAGGAAAGCGTTATGAAGGTCAGGATGGTGCCTATTGGCAGGGTTTTCAAGCGCTTTCCGAGGGTAGTCAGAGATCTCGCAAAGGCAAGCAATAAGGATATAAAACTTGTTATACATGGAGAAGATACTGAGGTGGATAAAGGGCTTGTGGATGTTATAGGCGAGCCTTTGATTCACATTGTACGCAATGCAGTAGACCACGGTATAGAAACTGTAGAGGAGAGAGAATCTTCAGGCAAGGGCAGGCAGGGTACCATAATGCTTGAGGCATATCACCAGGGGAATGATATTATTATAGAGGTCAAAGATGACGGCATAGGCATTGACCCGAAGAGATTAAAGGAAAAGGCAGTTGAAAAAGGGCTTATAAGCAAAAATGAACTGGAAAAGGTTGATGATAAGGCCGCTATTGATTTCATATTTCTTCCAGGTTTCTCAACTGCAAAGGTGATAAGCGAGGTGTCAGGCAGAGGTATTGGAATGGATGTAGTGAAAACGGTGGTTGAAGGAGTGAGAGGCACTATTCAGGTAAAGTCAGGGGTGGGGAGCGGTACAATCTTTATTTTACGATTTCCATTAACTCTTGCCATTATAAGGGCAATCCTCTTCAATGCAGGCGGCAGGCTTTTTGCCATCCCTATTGGTTCTGTTAAAGAGATAGTAAGAGTGTTTACAAAGGATGTGGAGAGTGTAGCTGGGAAAGAGGTCTTGAGGATAAGGGAGAACGTTATTCCACTTGTAAGGCTTGAAGAGGTAATGAATCTCGGCAAGAAAGGCGGGATGAGAGATAAACTTTTTGTTATTATTGTAAGCAGGGATGATAGAGATACCGGCATAATAGTAAACAGCATGGTTGGCGAAGAAGAACTCTTTATAAAAGCAATCAATGACCATTGGGTAAACACAAAAATAGTGGGAGGGGCATCAATACTTGGCGATGGAAAGGTTGTTTTAATCTTGAATGTTGACGCTATTATAAAAAAAGCAGGGGGCAAGGACAGCAGACGGTAAACAGTTGGCAGTGTAAAATTTCTAATTTCTAACCACCGATAGATTCAATTGGAGGCTAATTCCTAATAAAATGTCAAATGTCACAAAAACATAAATTGGAAATTTAGTCATTGGACGTTTCATTAGAAATTAGACATCAGGATTTAGGAATTGTATTTAGCACATTCGCTTATTAAATACGGAAGAAGCATAATTTTATGACAGAGAGATCATCAAAAAATAAGATTCGTGTCCTTGTAGCAGATGATTCCGCTTTGATGAGGAAGCTTATTCCTCATATTCTTTCAAAAGACCCTGATATAGAGGTTGTGGCAACGGCTGTTGACGGTCTTTTTGCCTTGAAAAAGATAGGTGTATTCAAGCCGGATATTATAACCCTTGATGTTGATATGCCGAGGATGGACGGTTTGACGGCGTTAAAACATATTGTGGCAGAATACAAGATACCTGTAATAATGGTGAGTTCGCTTACAGATGCCGGGGCTGAGCTTACGTTTAAGGCCCTTGAAATCGGGGCCATGGATTTTATAGCAAAGCCCCATGACGCAATATCAGTTCATATAGGCGATATTGCAGATGACCTTATAAGAAAAATAAAAGCGATTGCAAAGGTTTCGCCCGGCAGGCTGCTCACTGCTCCACGACCATCTCCCCCTTTGCAGAAGATTCCAAGGAAGTTAGGCAGGATTGCAAACAAGGTTGTTGCCATTGGCATCTCTACCGGCGGTCCAAATGCCCTTACATACTTTTTACCAATGCTTCCTGCGGATATATCAGCGGGGATTCTTATAGTTCAGCATATGCCTGCAGGATTTACAGAGGTTTTTGCTGCCCGCCTGAATAATATATGTCAAATAGAGGTTAAGGAAGCCAGAGATGGGGACATGGTTACTCCTGGCCGTGCCATAATAGCGCCCGGCGGGAGACATATAAAGGTTAAAAAGACCAACCTTGGTTCTGTTGTTATAGTTAGCCATACGGCCCCGGTAAACGGCCACAGGCCGTCGGTAGATGTGCTTTTTAATTCTGTTGCAGTAGAATACGGCCACGACGCAGTAGGCGTTCTCATGACAGGGATGGGCGAGGATGGGGCAGAAGGCCTTGGCCAGATAAAGGCTGTCGGTGGTTTGACCATTGCACAAGATGAGGCAAGCTGTGTTGTCTACGGCATGCCGAAGGCTGCAATTGAGCGAAGTTATGTGGACAGGGTTGCATCACTTAATGATATGGCGGGTGTGATTACGGAGGCAGTATCAAAAGGCAGTGGACAGTTAACAGTGAACAGTGAAAAACAAAACTGCTAACTGGTAACTGAAAAAGGGGATAGAATATATGCAAATGAAAAATAAAGAAGATACAATTGCCGGTCAAAAATACAGATTCCTTATAGTAGATGATTCTGTATTTGCAAGGAAGAATGCGGCTAAGGTTGTGGAGATGCTGGGCGGCATTGTGGTAGGCGAGGCGGCAACAGGGAAAGAGGGTGTTGAACAGTATTTCAAACTAAAACCAGATATAGTTATCTTAGATGTCTCTATGCCGGAGATGGAGGGGCTGGAAGCATTGGCCAAGATGAGGGAAAAGGATAAAGAGGCTAAAGTAATTATTGTAAGTTCTCTTGGCTATCAGGAGCTTGTAAAGAAGGCATTAAGCCTTGGGGCAAAACATTTTATATCCAAACCTTTCGAGCCGCAAAAGGCGGCGGAAATTATACAATTTGTACTGAAGGAGATAAAGTGAGAAAATCCAAATGACAAAAGCCAAAGTCAACCGCAATACAGGAAAGAGGAATTAGGAAATAGAAAATAGTTTTTCTCTTTCCTCTTTTCTGATTTCTATTTTCTTTTTTTGAACTTTGAGCTTTGAAATTTGGAAATTTTAGGTATTAAGGGGATGATTGATTGAGACTTGATTACATAAACCCATTTGTGGATGCAACACACAGCATACTTAAGGACATGTTCAACATACCTGTGCATAAAGGTAAGCTTTCGCTTCGCGGCGAACCTGTAGTAACCAAGGGGGTTGTTGTTGTTATAGGGCTTACCGGCGACGTGGAAGGCAGTGTGTTGTTCGATATGCAGCCGGAGGCTGCTGTGAAAATGGCTTGCGTCATGAATAATAAGAAATTTGACTCTATTCAGCACATGGTGATAGACAGCATTGCAGAACTTGCAAATATGATTATGGGAAAGGCGTTAACCATATTAAATGATAAAGGATTTGATTTCAAACTTACCCCGCCTATGGTCTTTACCGGCAATGCTGTTATGTCAGGCGCCGTTCATTTGGAAACTCTTATTGTGCCGTTTACAACGGATTATGGCGAGTTTATTATAAATGTGGCTGTAAGGCCGACGGGGTAATGGCAAGAGGCAAGAAGTGAGATGTAAGATGCAAGATGTGAGAAGCAAGATGCAAGAAGTGAAATTTTTCTTGCTTCTAACTTCTATCCTCTTGCTTCTTTTTAAATCAGACAGGCGTATCCAAATCTATCGGTTCCGTCATTTTTTCCAGCAAGTGTTTCAACCTCTTTATGAGTCTTTCCTCGTCTGCTATCAGCCCTTTTGTATTTACCTTAATAAGCAGATGAGATGCGCCGTCTTTTTCCTCTATCCGGTAAGTTATTCTGTACCATGCTCCGAATACCCTGAATGACATTGCTAATAGGACAACAATGCCAGACCACCACAGCAGTGGCACTCCCGGGTCATAACGATAACTTAAGATAGAGGCCTCTTTAAATTCTTTAATACTAATCCTTTTATTGTCTATATATACGGCGCCGTCCTGTTCCAGTTTGCCGATATTTTCTGTTTCTGTCCCCCGACCCACCCCTTTATCCCCTCCTTGGAGGGGATAAAGGGGTGGGTCGGGGGCAAGCTTTCCGCTGCTCTCTTTTTTTACAAGGGTAACCTCTGTAAATGGCCTTATCTTTTCCATACCCCCGTCTTTTTTAAATAATGTACCTATCCTTATTGTGCCAAACTTAAGCATTCCATCTATACCGGGTATAATTATCTCCTTTCCGGTTTCTGTCTCAAACGATATGGGGTTGTCATCCACCTGTATCTTCAGCATTTGCTTGTAAGCAGCCTGATAAAAGGTTATGCCTTGATACGAGAGAGGATCATTTACTTCAATGGTCTTTTCTAAAACTGCCATGTTTCCTTTTATGGCCTTGAGCCTGCTCTTCCAATCTTTTGGGAAGTAAGATTCTTCTTTTAATGTATATTGTGGATCTTTCCAGCCCAGAGCAAATGCCAGCCTGGATAGTTTGTCAGCAGGATATTCCAGTTTCGGGAGTTGATTATATTCTGTTATAAACTCCGCAAGCTCAAGCTTAAAATCAAAGATTTGCGGGCTGTTGCCCCAGCTTTTATTCCACCTGCTTGCCGCAGCTGGTTTTATTACTGCAACCTCTCCAGGGTAAAGGGTAATCTCATCTTCAAATGAAAAGAGATATGTCATAAGAAACCCCAAAAAACAAAACAGGATAGCAATATGGTAGGCCCATGTAAGCCATCTATATGACCAGCCCTTTTCCATTATATATATGCCATAAGTTTGAGAAGCCTTTTCCTTAAACCGCAGTTCCTTCTTAAATATCTCTCTTACACTTTCTTCGGCGCTTTCCAGCTCTTGATTTATATCCAAAGGGAATGTATATGCTGGAGTAAATTGCCAATCCTCTGCTGCAGTCTTGTTCTGACTCCGGAGCATCAAAAATCTTTCGAATGTACAGATAACCAGATTGATAAATAAAAGGATGGCAATAATTAAAAAAACAGGGGTGTTAAATATATTCAAAAGGTCAAAAAAGATGACAAAAGATATGAACCTGCCGCCGGATTTTATATAGTCATCAAGCTGGGCGTCCTGAGGGAATATAGTTCCTATTGTGTAAAAGCCAACGAGTATGCAAAGCAATATGCAGGAGGTCTTAAGAGATGCAAATCTTCTGTAGAGTTTGCTTTCGCGGATGCCCTGCCAGTTGATGTTTTGTATGTTCTGAAGGATAGTCATTGTTATTTAGAGGATTAGCGAATTAGAGAATTGGCGAATTAGAAGATTAGTTTTTTCTAATTCACTAATCTCTAATTAACTAATTCGCTAATCTCTATCTACATTGCATATAGATGAAGGCTTGGTATGCCCAGAAGCCTCGCAAGCCAGTTTACGCCTATAAATGTCATAAGCATACATATAAAACCGAGTATGTTGAATAGAGAGGCTGGCAGTTCCTTCCATTTTTGGATGGACATGGAATGCAGGTATATTGCAAATACTGTCCATGTGATGAGCGACCATGTTTCCTTCGGATCCCAGCCCCAGTATCTGCCCCATGCCTCGTTTGCCCATGCGGCGCCTGAAAATATACCGAATGTAAGAAGCGGAAAACCGAACAGTGCAAGCCTGAAAGATGTTCTGTGAAATGTTTCGAGATTACCTTTATTAAGACCATATTCCAGCCTCAAGTCTTTTTTTACAGAAGACCTTATTACCAGGTAGACTATTTCTATTGAACAGCTTACAACAAATACTGCATAGGATAAAAATGCCAGGATCACATGCCATTCAAACCAATAGCTCTGAAGCGGCGGCGAGAGCGGTTCCACAGCAGGGCTTCTGGCCAGCAGTGCATACAGAGATGCGCCAACGGCAAGAGATGTTACCAGTATGCCAGGCAGGAAAATATCTTTCCATTTTCTTTCCACATAGAGATAGGTAATGGATGCTGACCATGCAAACCACGACAGACTTTCATAAAGGGTTTGAAAGGGCGCCCTTTGGCCCTCAAATGTTCTCAAAAGTATCAAACCTACATGTGTGATTACAGCAACCCAAAGCATATTTGTGGCTAATCTTCCTGGGCCTGTCTTTTTTGTAGTAAGATGAATGATATACAAGATAAAGCATATTCCGTATATCAGGGCTATGAACCAGAAAAGCCTTACTTCAATAGAGAGGATGTAAGCATCTCTGGATAATATGGTTTCCAAATTTGACATTATGGGGGTTAAATAACATATTTTAATTGGATTGACAAGGTGATGATTTTATTTTAAGGTTATTATATAATTCACGCTGAAAATACCCGACTCATTGTTCCGCAATGGGTGCCTTTAGTGCCGTTATCGCGGTGTTGCTTATATGTCTGTAGTTGCCCAATCCCTGATAGATACATTCAGGGACATGTTTATTGGGCTGTTTTTAAAGACGCCTATAAATCGGTACACTACAACCACATTGCATGTGGCCAATTTTTGAGCGTGAACCATACTCGTATCTTTCAGAATCATCCAAGTAGTAAAAAAACGAGAAGAAAGGAATATATATGAATAATATTAGATGCCATTCATGCGCCAAAGAACTTCCTGAAGGGAGCCTGAAATATGTCGTGGAGGTAAAGAGCTTTGCAGATTTCGGCGGTTTTCTTGAAGACTATTCTGGCGACGTGGAATCAGGCATGGTAGAGCTGCTTAAAGATCTGGAGGATATTGACCAGAAGACATTAGAAGACGATGTTTATCAGGAGGCGGTGTTTATACTGTGTAAGATTTGCAGGGACAAGTTTTACAAAAACCTGCTTGATACCTCTATTCCGGCTGGTATGGATAGAGAGATAAAGGATACGATACATTAACCCAAAAAATGCAGTTGCATTTTTTGAGCCTTACGGCAATTGTAAAGTGGAAAGCGCAAAATGATTTGCGAATTACGATTTACGAATTAAAATCTTAAATCGTAAATTTTAAATGGAGCGATAGCGGCAATGAGGTATGCATTTATCTCGGATGTGCATTCCAATTTAGAGGCCCTTCTTGCTGTTCTAAATGAGATAGACAGCAGGAATGTAGCTGAGATTGTATGCCTTGGAGATATAGTTGGGTATAATGCTAATCCAAGTGAATGTATAGAGCTGATAAGTGGCCGCGGTATAAAATGCATTATGGGTAATCACGATGCAAGGGCGTCTGGTCTCAAAGAGCCAGATGATTTCGCGTATCTTGCGAGAGATGCCATCCTTTGGACGCAGAGGCAATTAAAGCAAAAAAATATTTCCTTTCTTAAAGACCTTCCAAGAACCCTTTTTTTCCCTGACGATAAAGTGTTGGCTGTTCATGGTTCAGTAAACTCTACAGATGAATATATCTTTTCTGGCGAGGACGTAGCAGTGAATTTCAAGCGTATGAGGGAAGCAGGTGTAAGAATATGTTTTTTTGGGCATACACATATAAAAATGGCCTATGCCATGAATGGGGAAGATATAAATGTTATTGATGAGGACAATATAACAGTTGAAGACGACAGGATGTATCTTGTAAATCCCGGCAGCATTGGCCACCCCAGAGACGGAGACCCAAGACCATCGTTTTTAACATACGATACGGATGCTGAGAATATGGAGTTTTTCAGGGTTACATACGATATAGACAAATGTTATGAAAAGGTTATTAGGGCAGGTTTGCCCATAGAACTGGCAGAAAGGCTAATTACAGGCTACTGACAGGCTACTGACATTTCTTGACAAAGGCTTCTGTTTTGGAGTAAAAATATATATAAGTTACACACCCCTGACCCCCTCAAGAGGGGAAGTAGAAGGGTTTTAATATGCGGAATTTGCAAAATATCTTAAATAGCCTTGAGGCAGGGCTCATAATTATTGATCAGGAACACCGCGTAGAGTGGATGAATCAAAAGGCAGTAGAATGGCTTGGGCCATTTGTGCAGATAGGTAAAAGGCGCAAGTGTTACAGAACCATAGTATATAGTGAAGGCTTCTGCGCAAGCTGCCCAACGGGCAGAACTATAGACCACGGAACTCCCACCCATTATGAATTTAATCTCCCATCAAGCATATCCACTAAAATATCAGAAAGCGGCAACCCGGTTGCATTTGAAATAATTGGTATCCCTATATTTGACAAGAACCGCCATGTTTCAAAAGTTATTGAACTTATTCTGGATATTACTGAGAAAAATATTGAAAAGATAAGGTCCGAAGAGCTTATGGTACACATAGAGAAGATGGCAGCCATAGGGCAGCTTGCAGCAGGAGTCGCCCATGAATTAAATACGCCTCTTGCCACCATATCAATCATATCGGAAGAGCTGAAGATCCTCATGGACGGGCTTTCAGAGGGGAAGTTTACCGGAGATGAATTAAGGGAATATCTTTCGGACATAAGCGGTGAGATAAAGAGGTGTCAAACCATTATAGGGGATCTCCTGAGCTTCTCAAAGAAGGGCGTATCCGAACAGGTAGAGACAGATTTAAACGGTCTTGTATCAAAGGCCATAAACCTTATACAGAAGGGTGAGGGCTATAAAGGGGTTACTATATTAAAGGATTTCGATAGTTCTATCCCCGTTGTGAAGACCGACCCGGATAGATTCAAGCAGGTTGTCTTCAATGTGCTTAAAAATGCAGTGGAGGCAGTAATGGGTAAGGGAGATGGGAGAGTTGTTGTATCCACTGTTAAAGATGGCTGCTCTGCCAAGGTGGTTGTCAGTGATAACGGCCCTGGTATACCGGCAGAGAATCTGAAAAAAGTCTTTGAGCCATTTTTTACCACAAAGCCGGTTGGCAAGGGGACCGGCCTTGGTCTTTCTGTGAGTTATGGCATTATGAGGAACCTGATGGGCGATATAAAGATAGACAGCCGGATAGGGGAAGGGATAGAAGTATCACTTCTTCTGCCAACGGAGTAGATAGACATTCTGAATTGCAAAATGCAAAGTTTAAAAAGCAGAAAATAGGAATCAGAAAAGAGGAAACAGGAAAACTATTTTCTATTTCCTAATTCCTCTTTCCTGTATTTTGCAATGGAGCGAAGCGACATGAATATTCTGATAGTTGATGATGATAATATTTTTAGAAAGCATATATCAAAGGCCCTTATGAGACGTGGTTACAGGGTTACCTCCGTTGACAATGGCAAAGAGGCAGTGCATGTAGCAGCAGATACAATATTTGATGCTGCCTTTGTGGATATGAAGATGCCCGATGTGAATGGTATTGAGGTGGTAAGGGAATTGAAAGAGATGCAGCCTGCCCTGAAAAGCATTATCCTGACAGGCTACGGTAGTATCGCAACGGCAGTAGAGGCTATGAAGATTGGGGCATATAACTATCTTATCAAGCCGTGCGAGATAGAAGAAATAGAGTCTGTTATCAGAACAGTCAATAGCCATGAATCAGGAGTAAAGGGCCAGGAATTTTCCGGGATTTATCATGGTATTGTAGGTAATAGTAAGAACATACAAAAGGTTATTGCTACCATCCGGAAGATTAAGGATTCTCAGTTTCCTGTTTTAATATGCGGCGAGAGCGGCACAGGCAAAGAGCTTGCAGCAAGGGCTATACATTATGACAGTATAAGAAAAGAGAAGCCATTTATTGCAATAAACTGTGCATCCCTCAAGCCTGAGCTTTTGGAAAACGAACTATTTGGCCATGTAAAAGGGGCATTTACAGGCGCTACCGATAATAAAGATGGTTTACTGAAGGTGGCTGATGCCGGCACCATATTTATAGACGAAATAGGCGATATGAACCCGACTGTGCAGGCAAGCCTTTTGAGGTTTCTTGAGACAGGGATATTCAGACCGCTTGGGTCTACCAGGGAGATAAAGGTTGATGTGCGGATTGTAGCAGCCATAAATAAGGATATAGAAGAGGAAGTAACGGCTAAAAGGTTTCGTCATGATCTCTACTATAGGCTGAATGTCTGTAGAGTGGATACACCCCCTTTGAGAGATAGAATGGGAGATATACCAATGCTTGTAAAACATCTTTTATCATTATCACCTCTGGCAAAAGAAAGAGCTACAACTATATCTCCGTCTGCAATGGATATATTAACTTCCTACTCATGGCCTGGGAATGTCAGAGAGTTATTCAATACCTTGAGCAGGGCAATACTGCTTTCCAATGAGGCAGTCATAACAAAGGGTGTTCTAAACTCCATCCTGCCTTCCATGACCGGTGTTTTAAATAAAACACATCGTGCATCAAGCCTTGACGCTATGGGAAAAGGACACCTTCTTGAAAGCCTCAATGCCAATAACTGGAATATCACCAAAACTGCCGTTACTCTCGGCATAGACAGAAGAACCCTCCAGAGGAAAATCGCAAAATACCAGATAAAAAACAGTTAGGAGTTAATGGGTTATGATCTCGGAGTAAGAACTTTTTGTTTTTACCTTTACTCCAAACTCCCGACTCCGAACTTTCTTCCACCCTTTTCCTGACTCTGAACTTACAACTCCGTACTGCAACTTTGCCGCATGCGGCATTTTTGTATATATCACTTGCCAATCTAAGCCTGTCTAACTATAAAGGCCATATCAATCAGTAAAAGCAGGCTATTCTGCCACATTAAGTCTTTTCTATATTTTCAGCCCTAATATATAGCCTATTGAAAAATAAGGCAAATCATAATTATCAAATTATGGCATGGCTATTGCATTTAGTTATCAGAGAGATGAGAATTTTCTTTATATTCTCTTCCTCCTCCTGAGGCAAGGGGGTAGGCGAAGAATGCCTATCCCCTGCTTCTACAAGTTTAAAAGAGATGGTTCTGGAAATTAGTGTGTTCTTGAAGATAAGCCATATTAAAAGGCTGTAAAAATTGTAAAAATAGGGGGTGAAAAAGGAAAACGATATTGAAGTAAGAGAAGAATTATCAGAATCCGGTTAAGCTGGATAATAAAAAAAATCAAGGAGGAAGTAAAAGATGAGAAAAGTATCAGGTATGTTGATGGCAGCATTCTTCACATTATTTTTTGCAGGGGCGGCTCTGGCAGGGCCATCCAGGGCGCTTATTCAGGAGATGGGGTCAGTGATTGGGAAAGATGAGGTCAATATTGATTTAGATGTGGTAAGCCAGAGTTTTGATGTTGTAACCGCTAATGATACAACATTGGGCAACGGTAGCGCCACACTTGGCGGCACCACAGTTTCTTCAGTGAATGTCAGCCTTTCTGGCATAAGTGATGACCTTGAACTCCGTATCGGAAGGCTGCCTGGATTCAGGAGCTATTTAACCCTCCCCGCCACTGCTACTGCTCTTAGCGTTGGCTTTAACCCGGCGCCTAATAATTATGGTTTGACGCTCAAAGGCGCTATTCCAAACGTGCCTGGTCTTGCGGCATGGCTTGGTTATGGCACGGTGTCGGAAAAGGCAATAACTGCAAATAACGATACGAGTAAAGGTTCTTCTATGAGGATTGGAGCTGCTTATACATGGGCAGGTCCTGTGATTCTGAATTTTACCGCTGGTTATGGCACAGATTCTGGAGAGACCTCTGGCACTGGAAAGGCCATGGGTAATGTAACAACTATGGAGGCAGCGGCAGCAGTCCTCTATCCTGTAAGGCCAACTCTTCTTGTCGGCGCAGAGCTTCATTATGCACAGATGGCTATTGGAGATGATGCGAATATTGCAGGCACACAGAAGTGGACGGTAACAGCCTTTGCCCCTGCATTGGGCGCCAGGGCAGTTGCAGGCAACTGGACAATTGACGCGGTTGTTGCGCTAATCGGCACCACCATTGATGTAAAGGGTGATCCGGCATTGGCTTCTTCTGTTCAGCTAAATTCAGCGGCAACTTCTACTGTGATTGGAGTTCCTACTCTGAGGGTGAACTATAAGTTCTAATAATGTCTTAAAACCCACAGGGGCAGTTCATTAACAAGTCAAAGGTTTGTTCTCAATGGCAGGCGGGAGAAAGATGTTGCGTATGACATTTTTCTCCTTTCTATGCCATGCCTCTGTGGGTATTACTTCCAGTGAGAAAAGAATCACTGTAACTATAACTCAAACCTTTAGGTTTGAAGTATGAGGTCTTTCAGCCTGCTTGGCGTGTGGTCAAGGCTAAAGCCTTGAGTTATAGTTGTGAGGCATCATGAACCTTATTAATAAACTTGGGGATAAAAATATAAATCTGGATAAAGCCGTGCTTCTCTTTAATGAGAATGGGCATAAGATTTATTGGGTTGGCAGCGTGGAGGATAGTCTTTTTCGCTGCAACACATATCTGCTGCAGGATGGGACGCAGAACTATCTTATAGACCCAGGCGGCCTGGTGACCCATTTCCCGCAGGTCATGAAAAGGGTAAAGTCCATCATAGAGCCATCGGATGTTACCCATATCATTGTGCATCACCAGGATCCTGATCTGTGTGCATCCATCCCACTCTGGCTTAAGTTTAATAAAGACATACTCATTATGGCAGAGCAGCGGGCAACGGTATTGTTGCCCCATTACGGGATTGTGGATGGGAAATATTTTAATATAGATAACAAGGCTATTGCCCTTCCAAGCGGGGGAGAACTGAGATTTATAAGGTCGCCGTTCATGCACTTTTCAGGGGCTTTTGTTACATACGACAGCGTGTCACGATTTTTATTCTCCAGCGACATATGTGCAACCCTTGATGACAACTGGAAACTTGTAGCGGATGATATAAATAGCTATTTAGGTCTTATGAATGCATTCTTAAAGGATTATATTGCGAGTAATAAAGCTATAAAGGGATTTCTAAGAAACATAAAGGATATTAAGATTGACGCTATACTGCCGCAGCACGGTTCTATTATTAAAAAGGAGTTTGTTAAGCCAACATTGGATTATCTGAAGGATTTTAAATGCGGTTTGGACATCCTTTATCAGGATTTATAATTACTGAGGATTCAGATTAGGCTGCTCTCCTGTTTACCCGTACAGCAGTTTAAAGTTTTACGGAGATAAAATTTTACGGAGGTAAATTTAAAAAATGCAAATCAAGTCATTCATGTTCCCGAAGGCTTTAATCGGGGATTGGAAGAAGGCGATATTAACGATATTTTTTATACTGGTTGCCTGTGTCCCTGCCTTTGCCCTTGAGGCCAATGAATACCGGCAGATTGGAGG
>JACRML010000030.1 GCA_016214995.1 Deltaproteobacteria bacterium | reverse complement strand
GAGCGGCCATAATCAGGAAGGCAAGGATAAGCAAGGTAGGATGTTTTCTTCCATTGGCCAGTGATCAGGAGATAAGCAAGTCTTTAGGAACAAGGCACAGGGCTGCCATTGGGCTTGCAGAGGAAACAGATGCAGTTGTTATTGTTATTTCAGAGGAGACGGGGGAAATTTCTCTGGTTGCTGACGGAGAAATAGATAGGAATATGGATGCGGTGGCATTGCTTAAAAGACTCAAGGATATGTTTGTGGGGAGCAATTCACACACTGCCAGATAAATGCGGTGCGTAAAGTAAAAGCAGAAAAAGGCATGGGAGAGGGTTTCTTGCAAAGGTTTTTTTTAAAAAATACAATTTTAAAGATAATAGCCATTGTGTTTGCAATTGCCTTGTGGTTTCTGGTAGTTGGTGAGAAAAGGGCGGAAGTTGGTTTTTTGATACCCCTTGAATTCAGAAACCTGCCTAAAGATATGATAATAGTTGGCGAAGCTGTCAGGGAGGTGGAGATAAGGCTTCTTGCATCAAAAAAAGTTCTGGCAAATCTTTCTCCATCTCAATTAACTGCATCGATAGACCTTTCTACAGCTAAGCAAGGTCTCAATAATCGCAGGATTATCCACACAGATATAAAAACACCAAAAGGTGTGGAAATAATAAAGGTAAATCCATCATCTATATTGGTTCATGTGGAGTCTGTTGCCAGCAAAGTTGTTCCTGTAAAGGTGAAAATATCCGGAAGCCCTGCGTCAGGTTTTCGTGTGAAAGGTATTTCCGTTGAGCCGGATGCGGTGGTATTATTTGGAACACAAGTTCAATTAAGAGATATAAATGAAATATATACTGCGCCAATGGATATAACAGGGATAAAAACAGATAAGACAAAAATGCTTGCTGTCCAGCTTGACAATACGGAATTTAAAAAGGCAGAACCGGATGTGGTAAGGGTGAAGGTTTCTATAAAACATTTACGTTGAAAACATCTCGCCCATCCTGTGGGCGGGTTATTAACTTTCTATCACTTGCATTTTAGATTTTTGTTTTGATATTGTCATCTGGTTTTTATGAAATGAATAATATACGGAAAGGGAAAAGCTTATGAGAAAATTATTTGGCACAGACGGAGTGAGAGGGGTTGCAAATATCTACCCAATGACTTCGGAGATTGCCATGCAGCTCGGAAGGGCAATAGCATATGTATTTAAAAGGGAACCTAGAAGACACAGAATTGTAATTGGAAAAGACACCAGATTGTCAGGATATATGCTGGAGAATGCAATGGTTGCCGGTATATGTTCAATGGGCGTTGATGTAATGCTGGTTGGGCCGCTTCCCACGCCAGGTATTGCTTTTATTACATCAAGTATGAGGGCAGATGCAGGCGTTGTAATTTCAGCATCCCACAATCCGTATCAAGATAATGGCATAAAGTTTTTTTCAAGAGATGGTTTTAAACTGCCGGACAAGATAGAAGCAGAGATAGAGAGCTTCATGTTTGACAAGAACGAGCCGTCACACAGACCAACAGCAAGTGATATTGGCAAGGCATATAGGATTGATGACGCAATCGGCAGATATGTTGTGTTTGCAAAAAATACATTCCCAAAAGAACTGACGCTGGACGGTTTGAAGATAGCGGTTGACTGTGCTAACGGCGCTGCATACAAGGTTGCACCGGAGGTTTTTTATGAGCTCGGTGCAGATGTTTTTCCAATCGGTGTAAAACCGGATGGTGAAAACATAAATGACGGGTGCGGTTCATTATATCCGGAAATCGTTGCAAAACTGGTTAAAGAAAAAAAGGCTGATATCGGCATTGCCTTGGACGGCGACGGAGACAGAGTAATTCTCGTAGATGAAAAAGGAACAGTTCTGAGCGGCGACCATCTTATGGCAATAGTGGCGACGAGGATGCTGAAACAAAACACATTAAAAAATAAAACCCTGGTTACAACTATTATGAGCAATATGGGCCTTGAAGAAGCTGTAAAAAATGCAGGCGGTAGAATTATCAGAACAAACGTCGGCGATAGATATGTGGCGGAAGAAATGCTGAAAGGCGGCTACAATCTTGGCGGTGAACAATCAGGCCACATTATATTTATGGGGCACACAACTACTGGAGATGGTATTATCTCTGCCCTGCAGGTTTTGGCCATAATGGTTAAAGAGAATAAAAAGCTTTCAGAGCTTACCAGCACTATGAGGCAGTTTCCTCAGGTTTTGGTAAATGTAAAGGTTAAAGAAAAAAAAGACTTTTTTAAAATACCTCAAATTGCAAGCAGGATACGGGAGATAGAAAATAAATTAGATGGTAATGGCAGATTGTCGGTCAGATATTCCGGTACGGAGTCTCTTGCCAGGGTTATGCTTGAAGGAAGAGATTCAAAAGAGATTAAAAAAATGGCAAGATATATTGCCAGTGCAATAGAAAAGGAGTTGGGGTAAAAAAGCAAAGTTGCAATCTGATTTACGAATTACGATTTAAAATCCCAAATCCGTAAATCCCAAATCGTAAATCAAAATGGAGTAAAACGACCATGTCAAGATTATCTGTTAATGTAGACCACGTTGCAACAGTAAGGCAGGCAAGACGCGCCAAAGAACCGGACCCTGTAACTGCAGCGGCTTTAGCAGAACTTGGTGGTGCTGATGGCATAACAATTCATCTCCGTGAAGACAGGCGACATATTCAGGACAGAGATGCAATCATTTTAAGAAAGACTATTAAAACCAAACTTAATCTTGAAATGGCTGCAACACAGGAGATGCTGAAGATTGCCCTTGAGTTAAAGCCTGATATGGTTACATTTGTCCCTGAGAAACGGCAGGAACTGACAACAGAAGGTGGTCTTGATGTAAGGACACACAAGGACTCTCTTAAAAAGATTATCGCAACACTTAAAGAAGCAGGCATTAGAGTAAATCTCTTTATTGATCCTGAACCGGAGCAGGTGAAAGCCAGCCACAGAATGGATGTGAGCGGGGTGGAGATACATACAGGAAAATATTGCGATGCAAATGACGGAGTAATGAGGGACGAAGAATTGAAACGGATATATAATACAACTCTCCTTGCATCCAAGCTTGGTATGGCTGTGCACGCAGGACATGGCCTTGATTATTACAATGTAAAAAAGGTGGCGGAGATAAAAGAAATTGAGGAATTCGCAATTGGCTTCAGCATAATAGCGAAAAGTGTTTTTGTCGGCATAGAGAGAGCGGTTAGGGAAATGAAGGAATTGATAGGATAAGGCGATAGGCGATTGGCAATATGTAAAGGTTCAAGGTTTAAGGTTTAAAATCTTGAATATTGAACATTGAACTAAAAAATAGCCCATAGCCCGTAGCCTATTGCCAGTCTCATTATGATATACGGCATTGGCATAGACATTGTTCATATCCCCAAATTTAAAAAAGCAGTGGAACGATGGGGAGATAGGTTTAAGAACAGAATCTTCACGCAAAATGAATTGATATATTGCGAGAACAGGAGATTTTCCGAGCAGCACCTTGCAGTGCGTTTTGCAGCAAAAGAGGCGTTTCTGAAGGCATTAGTAGTGGTTAGTGTGAAACTCAGTGATATTGAAGTGGTTAACAATCAGGACGGTAAGCCATATATAAAAATTGCGGAATGCGGAATGCGGAATGTGGAATTAAAACTCCAAACCCCAAACTCCAAACTCCGAACCCACTTGACCCTTTCTCATGACGGTGAATATTGTATTGCCCAAGTAATATTGGAAGCTGAAAAGGAGATTATATGAAAGATTACACCGATTATAAATGTGGATTACACAGATTAAGGCAAAATAGCAGTTTTTAATCTGTGTAATCCTATTTCAAAATCTGTGTAATTAATTCTTTCATAGGAGGTCGCTGTATGAACCCCGTTAGACCTGCTCACGGGGTTATACCTATTGAAATTTATTGAAAGGAGATCTAACGGGGTGAAGAAAACATTTCCTGTTTTTTTGTTTATATTTTTAAATTTCTATCCATTCACTGTTTATGCTGCAGAGCAAGAAAACACAGGAGAAGACGAGGCCATTGATGTGACAGCAGACGGCGTTGGAACAATAAAGGACGATGTGGCGAATGCAAGAAGATCTGCCATTGATGATGGGCTGCGGATTGCAGTGGAGCAGGCAAAAGGCGTATTTGTAAACGCAGAGACAGAAGCGGAAAGCTATGCGCTGGTAAAAGATGAGATAGTCACCAAATGTAAAGGTTATGTGAAGACATACAAGATACTTAATGAAAACAAAGATGACAAAGTAAGCCTTTACCGTGTGAGGCTTCAGGCAGCAGTTCTTTTATCCAATCCAAAAGAACAGGCGCCGGTCGTCTTTGATGAACAGAAATTTACAACCAGAATTCCTGAGATTATAAGAGAGGCAATGTTCATAAGCAAAAGGACAAACGACATGGCAGAAATGATAAACACAAAAAGGATTGTTGGATTGAATCCTGAGAAGCTAAAAAAGCTCCGTCAGCATTATTTAATTATGGTTCAACTTCTTAATTCCATAGAGCCTCCAAAAGGAAAAAGAGAGGGCCATCAAATGTTGAAAAAGGCCATATTGCTTAAATCAAAAGCTCTGCATTTATATACAGAATATATTTACGGCAAAGGTAGAGCTGAAAATCTTAAACTGGCAAATGCGTTCAATAAAGAGGCAAATGAAATACTGCGCGATTTAAAGGAAAGATTTCCACGCAAAGGAGCCGGCGTGAAAGAAAGACTTCCGCACCGGCCACGGCCGCGTTAATCTACCTAACCTCCATATCAGTTGCCCATTCAACTACCTCGCTGGTGACAATCTCCCGCTTGCCCATGAGATAGCCATACCATTTGTAAACAGAATCCGCCACGGTAACAATCGCAAGCAGAGCCATCATTGCAACCAATGTTGCATCTAGTTTAAAGGTAAACACATCAGCAGGACTTATTGCCTTGCCGGCCTTGTCTATGAATATCCAGAAAAGTTTCCATGATGCTGTCAGGGTGGTTATAAACATAAATAACATTGGCAAGAATGTTACCAATCCATACTTAAGCTTTCCCATCTTTATAATAATTGTTGTGCCGATACAAAAGGCAATGGCAGCCAACAACTGGTTTGCTACACCGAACATAGGCCATATAGTAGAAATGTTTCCTGAATGGATGAGGTATGCCCAGGCGCCGACAACAACAAGGCTTGTCAATATAGTCCCTGGCATCCAGTTTGTTTTTGCAAGAGGTTTGTATGCATATCCGCCAAGTTCCTGTAAAATAAACCTGGCAACCCTTGTGCCTGTATCAACAGTTGTAAGTATAAATAGTGCCTCAAACATCAGGGCAAAGTTGTACCAGTATGGCATAAGACCCTTCATGCCGGGAAGGTTTGAGAATATGTATGCCATGCCCACAGCCAGGGAAACAGCGCCTCCTGGTCGTCCGGCCACATCAACGCCAACAGTTTGGGAAAGTTCTTGAATCTTGCTTACAGGGAATCCAAGCTGGGCTAATTGCTCAAACGATAGTTTTGTGTTTATTGCAAAGTAGTCGCCGGGGATCAGTATGGTTGCGGCAATTACGGCAATGACTGCAACAAAGCCCTCTGTCAGCATTGCGCCAAAGCCTATCATTCTTATTTCGGATTCACTCTGAATCATTTTTGGCGTTGTGCCTGATGATATAAGGGAATGAAATCCTGATACTGCGCCACAGGCAATGGTTATAAACATGAAAGGGAAAACACTTCCGGGGATTATTGGCCCTCCGCCGTGAATAAACTGTGTTACAGCAGGCATCTGAATGTCGGGCGAAAGCAGTATTACCCCTGTTGCAAGCAGCAATACAGTGCCTATTTTCATGTATGTTGAGAGATAGTCCCGAGGGCAGAGGAGCAGCCATACAGGTAGCACTGACGCCACAAAGCCATAAATTGCCATAAACAATACAAGGGTGTTTTTATCAAAATTGAAATATGACTCAATACCTGAATCAGGGATATATCTTCCAAGTATTACTGCAAGGAGGAGTAGTACAACACCAATTACACTTGTCTCTGCAACTTTGCCATACCTTATTTTATACAGATAAACGCCCATAAAAAGGGCTATGGGTATTGTGGCAGAAATTGTAAAAGTACCCCACGAACTGTGGGATAGTGCATTCACAACAGCAAGTCCAAGACCTGCCAAAGCAACTATGATAATGAATAATATGGCGAGGGCTGCGGTAATACCTGCAACAGGGCCAATTTCATCCTTTGCAATCTGGGCAAGGGAGCGGCCGTTTCTCCTGACAGATGCCGCAAGGATTACCGTATCATGTACAGCGCCGCCAAGTGCTGCTCCAATCAGTATCCAGAGAAATCCGGGCAGATAGCCGAATTGAGCCGCAAGCACCGGCCCGATAAGCGGCCCCGCGCCTGCAATGGCAGCAAAGTGATGTCCGAAGAGAACCCATTTGTGTGTTGGATGGTAATCTCTGCCATCCGCAAGCCTTTTGCAAGGAGTGATTCTTCTATCATCAATGCTTAATACCTTTGCAGTTATAAATGCACCATATAATCGGTATGAGATTATAAAAAAGCATGCGGCTGCGACAACAAACCAAAGGGCGTTAACGTGTTCCGAGGGTTTGACTATCTGGGTTACAACAGAGAGGGCGAAGGCGCCGATTATGGCGGTAAGGGCCATGATGATATTGGATAGTTTCATAGTGGCAATATCCTCAAAAATGCAGTTTCATTTTTGGTTATTATAACCGAGGCGATAGTATCAGGTCAATACCATAAACTGGGGGGGACAACTTACCAGTTTCCCCAAAAATCTATTTTTGGGGTGAATATTTCTAGGCTGTTGAAAAAAGCATCAACAGCCGTGATTACACAGATTAAGAAAAACGATTACACGGATATTTCAATGGGTTTTAATCTGTGTAATCTAATCTTTTATCTGTGCAATCAGAGTTTGTTGAGTTTTTCAACAAACTGTTTCTTGTTGACAACACCCTCTAAAGTATATTATATCTCTTTATAAATTATGCGTAATAAGGATTATATGAAACCATCATTGGCACCCAAATTGCACTCACTCACTCACTCACTCACTCACTCACTCACTCACTCACTCACTCACTCACTCACTCACTCACTCACTTGTAACCCTTTTAAAGAATCTTTTTATTTGTCCCCGAATGCCTGTCCCCGAATGTTTCCCTGCTTACTACTTGCGGGACAAGTTTATCGGGGCCTGCCCCCGAATGTATCTATCGGGGATTAAGATAACCAAAGCCGTTTCCCTGAATAAAAAACAGGGAAACGGCTTTTTTGTTTTGTCTTCTCGTTCCCAAGCTCCGGCTTGGGAACGCATTTGTAAAGGAAGCCAGTAGGGTGGGCTCTGCCCACCGATTCAGGTTTTTGCCAATATTTTTGGTGGGCGCAGCCCACCCTACTTGCTTAGTAACGAGATAAATCAATCAAAGGAGGAAGCAGCTATGAAAAGATTATTTTATTTGCCTGTGCCAGAATGTTTCCCCGATGGAAACATTCGGGGACAAGTCTATCGGGGATTGCTAACGGTTCTTTTTCTTATTCT
>JACRML010000052.1 GCA_016214995.1 Deltaproteobacteria bacterium | reverse complement strand
CATGTGACCTCAAGGATGGGTAGGTGATAAATGTTATATTCCGGCATACCTCGCTGCCTACATCAGCTACTTGCCTGGCTAAACCTACAAGGGCTTGTCTCCGATTTTTATCTTTTTCCGCTGCATCCTCACCTGGCAAAACAGTATCTGTGAATACAAGCACCCTCTCATCTTTCTTTACACCAAGATTGGTCGTATAAAGCGCTCTTATGGCCTTGTTTAACATTTCTTGCACTCTGCTATCTTCCTTAAAAGCAAAATATTTTCTGTATGTCCTGTCATCCTTGCAACGACCTTCCCCTTTATCGGCCTTCCCAAAAGGTAAAGGTCTCCTGTGATGTCAAGTATCTTGTGGCGGGCAAATTCGTTGGTGAATCTCAAGGATGTGTTAATTACCTTATCTTCACCCACCAGCACCACATTGGAAAGCCGCCCTCCCTTTGCCAAACCCATCTCCTCTAGTTTTCCATAATCCTTGACAGAACCATAAGTTCTGGCCGGGGCTATCTCTTTTTTAAAAACCTCAGGCGCATCAATGATGAAACTCGCCTCCTGTCTTCCAATAGGCGGCGGATAATCCATTGAATACTGAATCGTAAGATGAGGGCAAGGCTCTATGGATATATATCTCCCTTTAGCGGGATTCCCTACGGTATAAATATCATCTATAATAATATCATCCACAGGCTCGTCCTGCTTCTCAATGCCGCCGTCTTCTATCATCTGGCAGAAGTCAGTGGCAGAGCCGTCCATAATAGGCACCTCGCTGCCTATCTTTATCAAAAGGTTTGTTATCCTGTATATATGCAGAACAGCCATAAGGTGTTCAATGGTCATGATAGAGGCATGTCCTCTCTTTAAGGTGGTAGCATAATCTGTGGAAGATACATAATCAAGATGGGCGGGTATCATTTCCTCAGATGAAAGGCCCGTAAAGATAATCCCGCTGTTTGGCTGGAGCGGAGACAGAATAACCCCTGTCTTACCGCCTGAGTGAAGTCCCTGGCCGCCAAGGACAATGCTCTTTTTTATAGTTCTCTGCAGTCTGGAGGCGCTCACAGAACCCTCTTTAATTTTCTTATCATATCCCTTTGTCAGAGGAACGTTCTTCTGTTCTGTTATATCCTGTATTGCCAATTCTGGCTCGCCGCGTCTTTTATCTCTCTCTCTTAACGCCCTCTTTACAGTTAAAAGCACGCCATCCAGCGACAAAGGTTTCTCTATGTAATCATATGCGCCAAGTTTTATGGCCTTTACTGCCGCCTCAATATTCCCGTGACCGGAAATCATTATCACTTCAATATCAGGATGGGTCTTCTTTATCACTTTTAAGACCTCTGTGCCGTCCATCACAGGCATCCATATATCAAGGATTATTAAATCAGGCGTATTTGTATCCAGCATTTTCAAGGCGTTTTGACCATCGCTGGCAGATATTACATCAAATCCCTCATCCTTCAGCACATCGGAAAGAGACTGTCTTATGCTGTTTTCATCATCTACAACCATTATGGTTTTTGTGTAATTCATTTTAAACATGAGAAGCAAGAAGTCAGAAGCAAGAAACAAAAAAAATCTTGTCTCTTGCATCTTGCTTCTTGTCTCTTTATACTCCTTTCACCGGAAGTTCTATTATAAAACGTGTGCCTCTTGGCGTATTATCCTTCACCCGGATATAACCCCGGTGGTCTGTAATAATATCGTTTACAATAGCAAGACCAAGCCCGCCGTCTCCTGATTTTTTGGTGGAAAAATACGGCTCGAAGAGTCTCGGCTTATCTTCTTCAGGTATTCCACAACCGGTATCTGCGATTTCAACCCTTGCAATCTTATATCCCTTATCGTAATAGGTTTCAAGTGTAATCGTGCCGCTCCCGTCAATAGATGCGATAGAATTGTCCAAAAGATTTATAATAACCCTTTTCATTTGGTCTCTGTCTACATCCAGTATGGGAAGATTTTCATCCATGTGCAAGTTAAACGATATGCTCTTTGACATGCCGTGGTAAAGGGCTGCTGCCTCCTTTATAATATCGTTCATATTATTCGGCGCAGGGTTGGCAGACGGCATCCTTGCAAAGTTCGAGAACTCATTCACCAGCGTCTTTAATTCATCCACCTGCTTTATTATAGTCCTGGTGCATTCGTCGAAAACTAAAGCCTCCTCTCCGGAAAATCTCTCCTTATACCTTTTGCTTAACCTCTGGGCAGAAAGCTGTATCGGGGTAAGCGGGTTCTTTACTTCATGCGCTATCCTCTGGGCAACTTCCTTCCACGCCGCCATACGTTGACTTTTTAAGAGATTGCTTAAATCCTCAAACACAGCCACCATGCCAAGATAATTACCGTCGTCATCTTTAAGTATTGTGAGATTCATGAGAACAGGTATGCTCTTACCTTTTAAGTCTATCTGTATATACCTTTCCAGATTTTCTATTCCCCTGTCCTTCATTTCAGCTATCATCGCATTCAGAAAATCTTCGTTCTTTGGTCTTAATATATCTCTATAATTTTTACCAAGCACCATTCCCGGAACCAGCCCAAGAAGCTCCTCAGCAATCCTGTTTATTGTGGTTACATTCCCAGACTTATCAATAGAGATAACACCGGCGGCTACATTACTCAAGACTATCTCCATGTATCTCCTCCTCTGCTCCAGTTCTGTATTTGTCTTTTTAAGGTCTCTGTTTGCCTCTTCTATGCCGGTCTTTGTTGCCTTTAAATCCCCGGTCATCTTATTAAACGAATTTACCAGGACTCCAATCTCATCCCTTGCCTCTATACCTATTCTATAATCCAGATTGCCGTTTGCAATCTCATTTGTCCCGTATGCAAGCTGCTGGATAGGCACTGTTATCTCCTTTGCTATGTACCTGCCTATCCATATGGAAAAAAACACTATTACCATGGTTATAATAAGAAGGGTTGTAAAATAACTGGCCTTGAGCGGTGTCTTTAAGATTTTCAACTGTTTGTAGCTCTCAAATGCAGTTGATATTTCCTTCATCTTGGCAATAAAACTTCTGGATACATAATAGCTAACCACCACCGCCCCCAAAATAGTCTTACGGTCGGCGGAAAAAACAGGAGAAGCGCCTCTTGCCATATCCCCATGTTCAAGGGTTTGTATAAAACTTGAGGCATTACCTTTAAAGGTATCTAAAATTTGCTCTGTTGATATGTCGGGGACCATGTTTTGGGTCACATGGTTTGCTATTACATAACCAATCCTTTGTCTGCCGACAGAAAAGACCTCTATGCTGCTCACGCCTGTTTCTGCCATCTTCTTTTCAATGTATATTCGGAGTTT
>JACRML010000065.1 GCA_016214995.1 Deltaproteobacteria bacterium | reverse complement strand
TGTCCCGCTCTCCCCTTCTATGAGTATATTGCAATCAGCGCCTGCTATTGTTTCTATCATTTTATAAAGCTCCTGCATGGCCGGGGCGCTGCCCACAAAAACCTCAAACCCTTCTGTTCCTCCAGTCAGGTAACCTTCTGTGCTTAAGAGTCTCTGCTGGGAGACAACCTTTTCAACCACAGAACGAATACCGGATGATTCAAAGGGTTTTGCGAGATAATCTCTTGCCCCCTTTTTCATAGCCTCAACTGCTGTTTCCACGCTGGAATATGCGGTAATCATTACCGTGTCCAGACCAATGGCTGTTGCCTCATCCAGAACCTCCATCCCGTTTTTACCAGGCATTTTTATATCTAAAAGGAGGAGGTTAAATGGGTTTTCTCTAATCATCGCCATAGCCTCCAGACCATCCTTTGCTGTGAAGACCTCATACCCTTCCTTCTTTAAAATTTTAGAGCAGAGGTCTAATGTATCAGGTTCATCATCGGCTATAAGGATTTTATAAGGCATATTTATTTCCCGGCAAGGTAATGAGAAATTGAGTTCCTTTCCCTACTATACTATGACAATCGATGTTACCGCCATGATTTTTTATAATGGTATGACTCACTGCCAGACCCAGACCTGTTCCCTTACCAGGCTCTTTGGTAGTAAAGAAGGGATCAAATATCTTGATTAGATTCTCCTGCGGGATTCCACAACCTGTATCAGAAATCTGAACTTTTATCCAGCCGTTATCTCTGTATGCCTTTATAGTAAGCTCTCCTCCATTATCCATAGCCTGGCAGGCATTGAGAACAATATTTACAAAAACCTCCTCTATCTGCCCCTTAGCGCCATTTATCCATAAATCTGTTTCTATCTCTTCTGCAACCTCAATCTTTTTAGAGGAAATGAGATGATGACACATGGAAAGGGCATCCTTCACCACCTCTCTTATATCTACAGGCTCCATCCCTTTAGGGCTCTCTCGGCTAAAATCAAGAAACCTCTTTACCGTTTCTTTACACCTCTTTGCTGCCCTGGCAATCCTATCTAATTCTTCTCTGCCCTGAGCGCCAGCCTGCGCCTCCTCCAGAAGATAGGTGGCATAACCGAGGATGGAGTTTAACGGGTTATTTATCTCGTGGGCAATGCCAGAGGCCATCTGTCCCATAGCAGCCATCTTCTCAGACTGGATAAGTTTCTCCTGAAATCTTTTTTCCTGTGTAATATCTTTTGCCACATGAACCGTTCCCACTACCTCCTTCCTCTCATTAAGCACAGGAAAGGTGGTAGTAAGAAATATCCCTTCCATGTGAGAATACTCCATCTCAACAGTAGCGGGTTCCCCTGTCTTTAAAGTTGCAGCATGCGGACAGGTAGGAAATGGTCCACTACCGTTGTGGAAGACCTCCCAGCACTTTCTCCCTTTTAGCTCATCAGCTGTAACGCCTAGTCTCTGTGCCAGAGCAGTGTTTGCCTTAACAATCCTGAAATCCATGTCATGGATAGTAACAAGGTCTGTTATAGAGTTGAAGGTGTTTTCCCACTGGAGGTCAGCCTCCCTTAGACGTCTGACCATACCTGCAAAACTCCTCTGGAGATACCCTATCTCATCCCTCCTCGGAACATCGGAGATACTGTCATACTTTCCATAATCAATGCTGTCCATTGCCTTTGAGAGCCTTCTTATAGGTCTCACCATGGCGTTGATTCCAAGAACCATCAGAAAGGTTGAACCTGAAATGGCAGCAATGGTCAGGAGGAATATCCTCTTACCGAGGTTAGTTAGCTTCTCATAGAAATCCTTCAGGGAAAATTCTATCCTTAATGTGGCTATCCTTCTTTCACCAACCATCAGCGGTGTTATGGCTTCTAAAATAGGCCCCCTATCCTTATTCTTAACCTCCCTAACAAGGGTAGCCTCATGTGCAATGACTTCTTTTGCATTTTCATAAAACTTTCCATGTTCAAAGAGGTGGCAGTGTGCCATGACCATCCCCGTATTATCAAAGATAATAATTGTAAGGATGTCTTCCTTTTTATGTAAGAGATCTGCAATATAACGGTCAATGATCCCGCTCTCCTCTATAAGTCCCACCTCCTGATAGAGGATGGCATTGGTAAAATTTATCCCTGCGGTCTCTGCCAATACCCTTGCCTGATTCTCCCTGTCCTTGAGATATAGCGCTTTTTCCCTTGAAAGGACGGCATAGCCAATCAATCCCATGAAGGCAACCACAAAAAGAGTGGCGGCTATAATTGCCTTACCTCTTAAAGAAAATAGAAATGTCTTAATCCTCATCATCTCTAAGATACACCCCCTGCCCTTTTAAATAACCTATTATATTCCGAATACTATCAAAGTCAGAATCGGATGCCTCGGTAAATCCGTATCTTATCTCTTCACCCCACTCCTTTATATCAGGGTCATAAGGATTAATGCCGAGAAGCGCCTTCTTCACAGAAGCAACGAGCGCGTGGGAGGCGCCTTTTCTTGCAACGATAGTCAATTCAGTAATGGGTTCCGATATAAATATAAATTTAAGCCCCTTATCCTTATAGGAGTATGCAATTGTGTCTATCACTGCCCCTGCATCATAGTTCCCTTTAAGAACCTCCCTGACAACCGAGTCATGATACCTCAGATGAAAATATCTGGAAAGACCCTTTAAGCCAATCCCGTTGCTGTAAAGCTGATAAAGGGGAACAACCGCTCCAGAGGTGGACCACCTAGATGCAAAGGCAAAGGATTTTCCCTTAAGTTCGGAAAGGCTGTTAATGCTTTTATCATTTCTGGTGATGATTACGCTTCTATAGGAAGGTTTGCCATCACGGTTAATGGATTTAAGAATGGGAATCGGTTCTATCTTATTCCTGGCTGCAACATAGCTCGCGCCTCCCATAAATGCTATATCTATTTTTCCTTCCTGCAAAAGACTGACGATACCCTTGTAGTCTTTAGTCAACTGCATCTTGAATTTATAAGTGGTATTGTTGGAAAGATAATCCATGAGGGGCTGGAATTTTTCATACATAAGCTGCGGGGTATAGAGAGGGATGAGACCAAAATAGACTATCGGTTTCTCTGGCGGGTCTTTCGCTGATACATGGGCAAATAGAATAAACCATCCAATAACAATCAGGAGGGTCACTTTAAGAAAGGTCACCATAAATCATAATTTAACAAATACATGATGTAAAGTAAAGGGAAGCGCGATGTGCGGGGAGAAAAACATAGTTCGCAGCAACAGGGCTTCAGCCCTGTTAAGCAGTTAAAAATAACAGGTTTAAAAACCTGTTACTACGAGTTTGGGGATTAGTAGATTATAAACCTGAACCAGCCAATCTAATAGAGGATGGGGATACAACACATTTTCTGCTTCAGCAAATATGATATTCCAAGACACTTTTTTTGTTTTTTCCAAGATTTTTTTTAGCGCCATTCGCCAACCAATTCAAACACCGCTTTTTTGTCGCTTCTTACCACACGAATTAGAAACGGCTGTCTAACCGCTTCTCTATGTGCATCCATAGTAATATTTCCGGTAATACCCTGCATACTTATCTTTGCCAGCGATTCCTTTACTATGACAGGATTGGTTGATTTGGCTTGCTTTACTGCTTCTGCTATAAGCATGAATGAATCATAGGCATTTGCCGACACTATACCAGGCTCCTTGCCTGTCTTTCTCTTGTATTCTGAAACAAATTTTGAAACAACCGGCAGTTTATCATATGGAAAGAAACCTGCATATAAAATCGTCCCCACAGCAAGTTCGCCGCCATTTTTCAAAAATTCACCTGTATAAAGAATATCTCCGCCGATAACAGGCGCCTTTATCCCCTGTTTTCTCATCTCGTTCAGCACTTCAATGGCAGCCGCATCATCCCCTGCAAATATTACCGCATCAATCGGCTCTTTCGCGTCCTTTTTCAGTTGAGAAATTGCATCCTCCATTGTTGCACCCATCATTACATGGGTTTCGCTGACAATCTTGCCGCCCTTCTTGATTATCGCCCCTCTGAATAGCCCGCCAATTTGAAGAGAT
>JACRML010000064.1 GCA_016214995.1 Deltaproteobacteria bacterium | reverse complement strand
GAGCTGACCTTTATCCAGAGATAAGATTTTTATTGACATATATAAAACAATCTTGCAATAATAAAAGCCTCGTTGGGAGGTATATTTTTATATGTTTGGCATAGGAACAACTGAACTTATAATTATCCTTGTAATCATCCTCATAATATTTGGCGTTGGGAAACTGCCCAGTATAGGCAGCGGCCTGGGCCAGGCTATAAGAAACTTTAAAAAAGCGTCTTCCGAAGAAGAGATAGATGTAACTCCCCAAAAGGAAAAATTGGAATCTGCCGCAGGAGTAAAACCTGCGGCTGCGACAAAACCTGAAGAACCTGCAAAAAAAATATAGCATTACTCTTTCTCTTCCAACCGTTCTTTTGCAGCCAGTCTAACCTGCGGATGCAGGCTGCCATCTTTAGCAACCTCTTTTAAATCCTGAGAAAAGAGAAGTTCCAATAACCCAAGCGATATGCGCGGCGGTGTATATGGGTTTTGCACCAATGCCTTCTTTATTACATACCGTGCCCCCCATCTCTTATGTGTTGATATAAGTCGTAGTATGTTTGGTGAGTTTGGTCTTTTTGAGGCTATCTTTACTATCTCCTTCTCAGTAATTTTAGGATTATTTAAGTTGTTTGCAATTACTATTGGGTCAGGGTCAGGCAAAAGCCTGTCAAGTTTGTCTCTTATCCATCCCTTGGATATTGCCCTTCTTTCTCCTAACGTAATAAACTCCATTTTAGCATCCTCTTCCGTATCATAACCGCTCTAAAACCTTTCTTTTGCGGCGGAAGGTCTGTGAGAAACCTGCTAACCCTTTTTAAGCCAAGTTCAAGCGATGCAAGATAGATTTTTTCCTCCCCCACAGACCTTATCACTTCTTTTGGATCTGCCATCACGGTCTTTGCCTTTCTAAATTCAAGCTCATGATTAGCAGCTTTATCATAAAGCGCATTAATGGCGCGGGCTGCATCATCCGGCTCCATGCTCGCCAGTCGGCTGCCAAGCATCTGAACCATCATATGGTGCTCAGACAAGGAAGACATGTCTTTAGCCAGTTTTTTTACAAAGGTGAATATCTCTGCTTCTAACATCAGATTGGCAAGTTTTGAAATAGAAAGGATGGAGTAAAAATCAAAGATTTTTACCTTGGTTTTGATTTTTGATATTTGATTTAGTCTTACCGGCCGATCTCTACGCTGAATTCTGCCAGCTCTTCGGAAACACTTTGAAAGACTATCATAAAGGGAACTGTTCCCCTGGGCGGCATTGTGCCTTTTCTATCCTTAAACCTTTTTCCCAAATCTGCCGCAGATATATTTTTTAACTCATCCTGAGATATAATCCTCCCCGGTGCAACCCATGCGTCTTTTATCTGTTTCCCGCTTTTGTCAAATATTATACCATGTATTCCCTGAACTTCTTGTAATACATTTAAGTTGCTTACAAGTTTTCCTTCTATGACAAACAAACGGCCAAGAGAGGTACTGTTTATATAATACCCCTTCAGACCAATAATATCCATGGTCTTTTGCGCCACCGCCTTACTACCGGTCTTTCCTGAAAATTCTGTTCCTGTGTTTAGGTAAATAATTCCTGCGCCAATCACTAACAGCAAAAGAACAACCGCATAAATTATTGTACGCTTGCGTGCAGATTTTTTTTCGGCAGAAACTTCAAATAATACATCTTTTGCCTCTTCAAAACCTTTCGTTATCTCTTCTTTTGCCGGCAATTGAGCAGGTGGAGGTGCTATGGAAGGGGCTTTCATGACTACGGTCTTAGCCTCTTCTTTTGGAGGGGCAATAAATTCCTGTTCTGATGGTGGAGGTTCTATTTCAAAGGATATCTTTTCATCAGCAGATGCAAAGCCTGCGTCGAAGCTAAAACTTGGCGGCTCCTGAGATGGGACAGTTTCTTTTTTCTCTACACCCAATAGAGATTCTTCTCCAATCCCAAAACTTAATCCTCCCTTTTCCTCTTCCGGCTGCGGCGTCTCTTTTTTCTCCTCAACTGAAAATGGTGTTTCAGATGCAAATCCTATATCCCAATCTGATTTTTTCTCTTCCTCTTTTGGTTTTTCTTCAAAGTTGAAATCCATGCCTCCCATATCCCATGCGGAAGGTTCCGGTTTTTTTTCTTCCTGTTTTGACACAGCGGTTTCTTTGGAAGGTTTGCTAAAATCTATTTCTGTTGTCTTGGGGAAGGGTTCGGGTTTTGTTTCAAATGAGGCTTCAAAGGTTTCTTCCTGTTTCGGCGCAGCTTCTTCGGGTCCGGGAGCGGGCATAACTACAAAGATATTCTGGCACTTTGTACACCGCACCTTTACACCCTTTGCTGTTACCTTTGAGTCATCAAGGCGGAATTTTGTCTTGCAGACATCACACTGAACTATCATTCTTTCTCCCAGTCCAATATTTAGTGCAAAATATAGCTTAATAAAAAAACAAATGCAAGCATTTTTCTTGCCCCATAAAAAATTAACCGAAAAATGCATTTGGTTTTTATTTTTCGGGTTAAACGCAAGATTTGAGCTCCGAAGGAGTCCGTATGACTCTTCGGAGTCCATCGGACCAGAGCCTGCCCCCGAATGCTTTAGTCGGGGGACAAACCCTTGACAAATTAACTCCTTTGCCTTTAACAAAGGAGGAGTTTTGTGTTTTGCTTCAACAAAATACATAATTTGTCAAGGGCAAGGAAAAGATGGGTGGACAAAACGGAGCATACTGTTTTAGGTATAGTAGTTGCCCGACCCAACCTTCTGTTGGGTGCCCCATGGGCGTATTTTGTAACTCAAGGCTTTAGCCTTGAAAAACTCAAACCTGAAGGTTTGGAGTTACAATCGCCGATGAATCGGCAACTTCAGTATTTGGCCAGAGCCTGCCACTGAAGGTTTTTATCAGGGGATTGCGCTCCGATGCTTTGTTCGGAGCGCTCCGTATTGAAACATCGGAGCGTTTGCCCAAAAATGCAACTGCATTTTTGTGGGTCACCTTACCACCTTCAACCTATTTATAACCTCATTCACCCCCCAAACATACCACGCATCGTCCTCTGCGGCATTTTTTGCCGGCTCGCTATGCACAATGCCGTTAAGGGTTACTACATAATTTTGAGTTGCAACTTTTATGTTGCTATGATTTACCAGTGTATCCTTCTCAAGCGCAAGCACAACCGCCTCTGTTATTTCATCATCCGAATCATCTTCAGGCGGACTAACCTCAAGGCTGTTTATAACATCCACACTTCCGGGAACCCACCATGCAAAAACCCCTGCAAGACGCTTGTGGCTTAAAGAAGGGACAGCCCCTTCCAAATCAACTATGCCGTTATTTACATCCACTTCTATGGTAATATCCCTCAGGGTTGGCTCTTCAAGAAAGGCATCGCATATATGATTTTTTATCTCCTTATCTCCCATCTCTTTTGCAGGTTTCACCTTCAGTCTGTCAATAACTCCGGAGGTCCCTGGGATACTCATTGCAATAAGGAGGGCCTTTTTCTTGTGCGCTATTCTATCAATCGTGCCTTCCATTATAATTGCACCATTTTCAATCTTTAGACGTACGGGTGTCTTTATAGGGTCAATGTGTAGCTCCTTTTCCAGAGCCGCCTTTATGGTTTTCAGTATCTTGTTTTCTTGCATTTACCCCCCTATTTTTAGATTCAGAGAATCCTAATTTTTACTTTGGCACTCTGATACTTTAATACTTTGACGCTATCTCCTTAACCATCTTTTCTTCATCACCCTTTGTCTTTATCTTTTCATCCAGCCTTTTTTCAAGCAACATGTTCAGTATTTTGCTGTAGATTGGCCCTTCCGTCACACCCAATCGTTTGAGGTCGTTTCCGTGGAGCATGGTTTTGCATTCTTTCAAGTGTGTTATGAAATTTGAGATTGCCTTCTTTGCATCATTCAACTTTGTTTTTGCCATGATATATAAAACATCTTCCATGGGGAGCATTTTCAGGAGATGATAAATCTCGCTGGGTCTAAGGGTCTTCCCCTGTTTAAGGCTTGCAGGGGCAAGTTTCATCTGCAGCATATTTAATGCCTTCACTGCTTCAGCCCTGCTCTGCAACACATCTACCCTGTGCTTACCGGTAATACCAAGTCTTTTCCCAGCCTCCAAAGCTTCATCATCCTTGAGTTGGTCGCTTACAGCAAGAAACAGCACAACCCATGCCTCTACCTTTTCCTCCCTATAAAGCAGTTGATACCATGATAGAACATCCTTTACCCTTTCCAAAAGCGCCATCTCTTCATTATTAAGACTGATAGCCGGATGAATAAACTTTATGAGGTCAAACTCCTTAATGCGATAAACCGCGCGCAGAAAGTTCTCCTCTTCAAATATAGCCTTGAGCTCATTTAAAAGCCTTTCGCCGCTTATCCTTTGCAGAAGATTTAATTTAACTGCATTTTTTATAAGGCTCTGTGTATGCTTTGCCATTACAAAGCCATACCTTTGCTCAAATCTGATAGCCCTGAGAACCCTTGTTGGGTCTTCAACAAAACTCAAGTTATGCAAAACCCTTATGGTCTTCTCTTTTATATCACGTTGGGCGCCAAAAAAATCTATTACTTCTCCAAAATTTCTTGTGTTCAGCACAACGGCTAACGTGTTAATAGTAAAATCCCTCCTGTATAAATCAAGTTTCAGAGAAGATAATTCAACAGTCGGCAGGGCGCCGGGTTTTTCATAATACTCAAGCCGTGCAGTTGCTATATCAATCTTAAATCCGTCAGGAAATATCACAACCGCTGTTCCAAATCTTTCATGGCTCTTTACCCTGCACCCGAATCTCTTTGCAAAGATATTGGCAAATGCGATGCCGTCGCCCTCTATCACTACATCAATATCCAGATTTTCATATCTCAATATTAAATCTCTTACAAAGCCGCCGACAGCATATGCCCTGTAACCAAGCTCCTCGGCTACATTGCCAGCATCTCTTAAAATGCCAGCCGCTTTTTCCGGCAGCCGCTCCTCCATGAGTCTTGCAACGGTCTTGTGCTTTTTTAGAGGCACATCTTCGGCAGAATACGGTTCTATTTTTAGCTCTTCGTGAAGCAGTCTTAAAAGGTCTGTGCGGGTTATAATACCTGCAATCTTCCCGCCATCCATAACAGGCAAAAGCCTTTGATGATGCCCTATAATTGCCTCCTGAACCTCTGATACGGCTGCGGAAGGAGAAACTGTCTCAAACTCAGTGCTCATATATTCTTTTACAGATACATCCTTTAAGCCGTGATATGCAGCCTTTTCAACCACCTGCCTGGTGATAATGCCTAAAACCTTTTCACCTCTAACCACGGGTATTGCATTTATTCCGTATCTGAGAAGCGTATCTTTTGCATCATTTATAGATGCATCTTGCGAAAGGGTTATTGGAGGGCTTGACATTATATCCCTCGCAAACCTTTTTGGCGTAATCTTATCCTTTAAAACTGTTATAAGCCTTTCCTTTGCCTGAATCAGGGTAATATCTTTTAATGTAGCAGATGCAGCTGTTGGATGGCCGCCACCTCCAAGCGCTTGTGCAATCTCGCCTACATTTACCCCTTTCAGCCTGCTCCTTGCAATCAGGTGTATTCTGCTCTCCATACTAACGAGAGCGAAAAGACAGTTTATATTTTCAATATCCTTGAGCCTATGCACCAAAACAGCAATATCCCCCATATATTTATCAGCAGAGGCCTCAGCAATCACCACATCAATACCATCAATGGAATAAGTTGTTGCTGACTGCAGAAGGTCGTTCAAAAGAGAGACCTGCTCTGCGGTAAGCTCCCTGGTAATCATATCTGATACAAAATTTAGGTTAGCGCCATTGGAAAGGAGAAATGCCGCCGCTTCATAATCCTCTACCGTAGTGGACGAAAAGGTTAAAGACCCTGTGTCCTCGTATATCCCAACCATAAGAACAGTAGCCTCTTCGGGGGTAAGCGGGATGGCTTTCTGTTTCATTATCAATGTTAAGATGGTGGTGGTGGCGCCATAATGATGCGTTACTTCTACTGAGCCGTGAATATCATCCGGAGATTTTGGGTGGTGATCGTAGATATGAATATCAAGGCCTGGTCTGTTTATAATCTCTGCAAACTTGCCAATCCTTGCGGCCTGTCTTATATCAACGAGGATGAGTCTTGTAATCTCATCCATTTTGATATTTTTTATTTTTTCCACCTCAAATAGATGGAATGAGGATTTTTCAAAAAAGTCCCTTAAATTCTTTTCAAGAGAACCCGGGAAGGTAAGCACTGCGTCAGGATAGAGCTTTTTTGCGGCAAGCATGGATGCAAGCGTGTCAAAGTCTGCATTTACATGGGATGTGATTACCTGCATGGGCAAATGCTAACACATACACATAGGATTGACAAGGCCGCCCGGGAACAGTGGATAGCTTATTTAGCCATGACCTTGATTAACCGACCTTCTACCAACGTCTTTATCTCCTGCAGCCCCTGCTCTGTAGCTGCTTCAAATCTTAAGACCAGAACAGGCTGGGTATTGCTGGCGCGAATAAGCGCCCAGCCATTATCAAATACAATCCTCAGACCGTCGATGCCGATTATATCTCTTATTGCCGGGATATTCTCTTGCTTTTGACCCAGCATTTCTGACAATCTGTCTATAACTCCAAACTTCTTATCATCAGGACAATCAACCCTTATTTCAGGTGTTGTATAGGTTTTTGGCAGACCTGAAAGGAGGTTTGAAAATTTAATTCTTTGTTCTTTTAATCTATATCCGGAAAATATCTCTGCCAGCCTGCACGATGCATAGATTGCATCATCGTAACCAAAGTATCTGTCAGCAAAAAACATATGCCCGCTCATCTCGCCTGCCAGAACCGCTCCTGTTTCTTTCATCTTTGATTTTATCAAAGAATGTCCTGTCTTCCACATAACAGCATTTCCGCCAAGCCTTTCTATTTCGTCATACATGACTTGCGAGCACTTAACCTCGCCAACAAATGTAAGTTTTCCTTCTGACTTCTGACTTCTGACTTCTGACTTCTGGTTTAATATATCCCTTGCAAATATTATCATCAACTGATCGCCCCATATAATAATTCCATTTTCATCAACCACCCCGATTCTATCCGCGTCTCCATCATAGGCAATACCAAAATCAGCTTTTTTTGTTTTGACTGTTTCTGCTAAATCTTTTAAATTTTCGGGGATAGTCGGGTCAGGGTGGTGGTTTGGAAAGTTGCCGTCCGGCTCGCAAAAAAGCTCTGTAACATCGCAGCCTAATGCCCTTAAGAGTTCAGGCGCAATACGGCCTGCTGTGCCGTTTCCTGCGTCAACAATAAGTTTAATGGCATGTTTGTTGGATAAGGATTGCTTTAGGAACTGCTTTTTAAGGCACTCTATGTATGCTGGAACAATATCATAATGTTCTGTTTTCCCAGCCCTTAGCCCCCAGCCCCCAGCCCCCTGTTCAATTATCTTTCTAATCTCCTGAATCGCTTGTCCGTAAATAGTTTCTCTTCCTATGGTTATCTTAAATCCGTTAAACTCCGGCGGGTTGTGGCTGCCGGTTATCATAATGCCGCCGTCAAGATTCAGATGATAAATAGAAAAATACTGGAGAGGTGTAGGGCATTCGCCAATATCTATGACATCAACACCAGTTGAAATTATTCCTTGAATCAGGGCATCCCGCAGGACGTTTGAACTTAGCCGCACATCCCTTCCAACGCTGACTTTAAATTTTTGAGTCTTGAGCTTTGAACTTTGGGTTTTGATCTGTAAAAAGCTCCCATACGCCGCTCCAATAGCCTGCGCAACCTCTGCGGTCAGATATTTATTGAATATCCCCCTGATGTCATATTGCCGGAATATTTCCGGATTAACGTTTATAATCATCATCTATCCTCTCTATATCGTCTTCGCCAAGGTATTCGCCGTTTTGAACTTCAATTATCTGCAGGGGAACCTTGCCAGGATTTTCAAGCCTGTGTTTTGTGGATATGGGTATATATGTGGATTCATTGGGGTGAACATTATAAATCTCCGCGCCTTTTGTAACATGGGCTGTGCCTGAAACAACAACCCAGTGCTCGCTCCTGTGGCGATGAGTTTGAAGGCTTAACCTGGCGCCTGGTTTTATGAACAGCCTTTTTATCTTATACCTTTCACCGGTTTCAAGCACAGTGTATGACCCCCAGGGCCTTTCGACCGTCCTGTGTACGAGATGTTCCTCCCTGCCATGTTTTTTTAGTTCGTCGACTATTTTTTTCACATCCTGCGCTTTTTCCTTCGGACACACAAGGGTTGCATCAGCTGTGTCGACAACAATCATATTCTTTAAGCCAATGGTTGCCACAAGTCTCTCGCCGCCAAATACAACGGAATCCTTGCTTCCGATGTCAACGGCATTGCCCTTGATTATATTGCCATTTGCATCGCAGGAAATCACCTGGTCAAGGGCAGCCCAGCTGCCGACATCCGACCAGCCTATGTCAGCAGGCACAACTATCACATTTTTGCTCTTTTCAAGCACGCCGTAGTCAATGGATTGGTTTTCAAGCTCAGAATATGTCTCCTTTATAACTTCTTTTTCGCTTTTTGTGCCGATTGCCTTGTTAATCTTCAAAAGCCCATTGTAGAGCATCGGCATATATTTTTTTATCTCTTCAAGTATTACGGATGTCTTCCATGCAAATATTCCGCTGTTCCAGAAGTAATTGCCGCTTTTCACATATTTCTCTGCTGTTTTAATATCCGGCTTTTCAACAAATCTTTCCACTTTTCTGACCTCTCGCCCCTTGCCCCTTGCCCCTGTCTTTATATACCCATACCCTGTCTCAGGTTGTGACGGTTTAATGCCCAGAGTGACCAAATGGCCGCCTTCAGCGCAGTTTACTGCTGTTTTCAATGTTTCAATAAACACCTTTTCATTGCGAATGCTGTGATCTGCAGGAAGCACAACCATTATTGCGTCAGGTTTGGCCTTCTTAAGGTAAACCGCTGCGAGGCCTATTGCAGGCGCAGTGTTCCTGCCAAACGGCTCTGCAATTATCTTTAAATGCCCTTTATCTTTCTTTAACCCCTCAATATGAAGGTTTAAATCAAATGCCTGCTTTTCACTTGTTACTATAGAGATGTTCTCCTGAGGAACAAAGTCATGCAATCTCTTGATGGTCTGCCGTAACATGGTGTCTTCACCGGTAATCTTTAACATCTGTTTTGGAGAACTCTCTCTGGAGAGCGGCCAGAACCTTGTGCCAACGCCTCCTGCCATAATTACAACATGGATATTTTTATTTGCAGGTTTCATATCACAGTGTCTCCTTCTCTTATGAATGAGTTTGTTAAATAGTTGATGCTCAAAAATTGCACAGATGCAAGGCAATTGTAGTCTGCCGATTTATCGGCGCTTTTAAAAACGCCCACGGGGCACCCAACAGAAGGTTGGGGCGGGCAAACTACAGGTATGTTGAGCGCAGAAGCCGCCCCGATGCAACATCGGGGCAGATGGGCATTTTTCAGCGTCAACTAACCATCTCCAAGATATGCGGCCTTAAGCTGCGGGTTCTTTAAAAGGGCGCCAGCATCACCCTGCATTACAACTCTTCCTGTCTCCAGAACATAGGCTTTGTTTGCAAGCCTTAATGCTGCATTGGCGTTTTGCTCTACAAGCAGGATTGTCATGCCTTCCTGATTTATCCTTTTAATTATCTCAAAGATTTTTTCAACCATGATGGGCGCCAATCCTAAAGAAGGCTCATCCAATAAAAGCAGTTTCGGCTGTGCCATAAGCGCCCTTGCTATTGCCAGCATCTGCTGTTCGCCGCCGCTCAAAGTACCGCCAGGCTGCTTCAGCCTTTCTTTTAATATCGGGAAGTATTGAAATATCTTTTCCAGTTCTTTTCTGACTTCTGACTTCTGACTTCTGACTGTTCTTGCATACGCCCCCATCTCCAGATTTTCTATAACAGTCAATTGTGGGAATATTCTTCTCCCCTCCGGCGCCTGCGATATGCCCATATCAACAATAACATGTGCAGCAAGATTATCTACTCTTTTGCCTAAAAAAACAATTGTTCCTTGTCCGGGATGGAGAATTCCCGAGATGGTATTCAGCATTGTTGACTTTCCGGCGCCATTTGAGCCAATAATGGCAACAATTTCGCCTTGACCGACCTCAAGAGAAATGCCCTTTAGGGCCTCTATGTTGCGGTAAGAAGTATAAACGCTGTTCAATTTTAACATAAATAATAAAGGGTATCGGGGTGTCAAAGTATCACAGAAAAATCTTTTGTTTTGACACTCTGACACTTTGCATCTTTGACACTGCCTTTAACCTTTTCCCAGATATGCCTCAATCACCTTCTTATCCCTTCTGACCTCATCAGACAACCCATCAGCTATTTTCACACCATGGTCAAGCACAGAGACCCTGTCAGATATGCCCATAACAACCTTCATGTCATGTTCAATTAAAAGTATTGTAATGCCTTTATTCCGTATGAGGCGGATAAGCTCCACGAGAGACTCTGTCTCTTTTGGATTCATGCCTGCTGCCGGTTCATCCAAAAGAAGGAATTTCGGCTCGCTTGCCATCGCCCTTGCTATCTCAAGTCTTCGCTGGTCTCCGTAGGGAAGATTTCTTGCCCAGATGCTCGCCTTTTTTCTTAAGCCCACAAAATCAAGCAGGCTTAAACACCTTGATGATAGGTCTTTTTCCTCCTTCATGATACGAGCCCCCTTCATGATTGACCCCTTTACTCCGTATGTCCCGTGTATGTAACCGCCAACCATCACATTTTCAAGGGCTGTCATCTCGGGGAAAAGCCTTATATTCTGGAATGTGCGTGCCATGCCCATGGCAGTTATTTTGTGTGGCTTCATACCGTTTACTATTTTACCATTCAAAACAATCTCGCCTTTGGAGGGATGATACATACCTGTAATACAGTTAAAAAAGGTGGTCTTACCAGCGCCATTAGGCCCGATAAGGCTTACAATCTCTCCCTCTCTTATCTCAAGGTCAATGCTGTCAATGGCAATCAGTCCGCCAAAGGTCTTGGTGAGGTTTTTGGTTTGAAGCAACATAATTGCGATTTACGATATGTGATTTGGGATGTGCGATTAATTCAATATGCGTATTCCATGTCTCACATCTCACATCCCATATCCCACTTAACATATTCTCGGCAACGGGTCATCAACAGGCATATCCAGAACTCTTGTCCCGCCATATGCTGTCTTAAGATACACGTTGTATTTCCCTTTGTCAGCAACTTCGCCGATTATAGATGCATTTTGACCAAGAGGGTCATTATGCAACACCCTTAAGATATTCTCAGCATCATCTTTTGCCGAAACAATAACCACCTTCCCTTCATTGGCAATATACAAAGGGTCAAGACCGAGCATTTCGCATATGCCTTTTACATCATCCCTTACAGGGATTGCCTCCTCATCAATTATAATCCTCAGGTTTCCATCCTCTGCAATCTCATTTAAGACTGCTGCCAATCCCCCTCTTGTGGGGTCGCGCATAAATTTGATGCGGCCGGCCTTTAATATCTTCTCTATGAGTCCATTTAATGCAGCGCAATCACTTTCTATTGTTGATTCAAAATCAAAACCCTCTCTCTTGGAAAGCACTGCTATACCGTGGTCGCCAAGAGTGCCGCTTAAGATTATCTTGTCGCCAACAGCAATCTTGTCTATGCTGAGTTCTATGCTGTTTTCAACAATGCCAATACCTGCTGTATTTATATAGATATTGCTTTGACTTTCTGACCCCTGTTTACTGGTCGCAGGGGCAGGCTCTTTGACTCTTTGACTCTTTTCTATAACCTTTGTATCACCTGTGACGACTTCTACGCCTGCCTTATCAGCAGACTCTTTGATGGACAATGTGATAGCCTCCAAATCCTTTAATGAAAATCCCTCTTCAATAATAATTCCGCATGAAAGGTATAATGGCCTTGCGCCGACCATAGACAGGTCATTTACTGTACCGCATACAGCGAGCTTGCCTATATCGCCGCCCGGAAAGAAAATAGGCTTTACCACAAAGGAATCGGTTGTTAAGGCAAGTTTTGAGCCGTTCAGTTCAAATACAGCCGAATCGCCGAGAGGCGCAAGTATGGGGTTGTTGAAGTGCTTTAAAAAGATGCCCTTTATCAAATCCCTCGCAAGCCTTCCGCCGCCACCATGACCTATGGACATTGTGTCTTTCATATAAATATACCTTAAAAACTAATTGAAAGTTCCTATCTTCTCATATAAACTATCTGAAAACAGGCAAAAAGTCTATAGGTTCTTAGTCTAAAAACGGTTGATTTGCTTGACCTTAGACTGTAGCTTTTGGAGTAAGTATGAATTTTACACAAACATTTCAGCAGGCAGAGAAAAGACGCAGCGGCTCTCAATTCAACGAAGCCATAGTATTGTATCTCAAGGCAAAGGGGCTTTGCGGCAGAGATAAAGCTGCAGAGCTCTCCTGTCTTCTTGCCCTTGGAGACTGCTACAGAATGGTTGGAGCGTATGACAAGGCGAAAAAAAGCTACGAGCACGCTCATAAAATTGCCGTTGCCGTTTCCGATAAAGGCCTTGCCGCAGATTCTCTGGTCGGCCTAAGTCTCACTTTGAGGGGTATGGGAAGACATAAGCAAGCCTTAAGGATATTTGCCAATGGCCAGCGAATCTATGAGATAACAAAAGATAAGGAAGGGCTTGCATTTCTGCTATGGGCAATGGCAGGGGCATACAGGATTAAGGGTGATTTGAAAAAGGCGATGGAGACATTTAAACAGGCGCTAACTATATTTACAGCCTTAAAAGATAAATCAGGTATTGGCTACTGTTTTTGCGGTCTTGGCGGCGCTTCAAGGGTTTTAGGAAAAATAGATGATTCTTATGAATACTACTCCAAGGCAAATAAAACTTTCGGAAAGCTGAAAGACACCTTTGGCATTGCCTATTCGTACTGCGGGCTCGCAAATGCAACCAGGATGAAGGGGAATTTCAAAGGCTCATTGAAATATTTTAAAAAGGCAACACAGTATTATAAAAAAATAGGAGACAAGGTAAGTTTTGCCTATACGCTCTGGGGCGAAGGAACTGCCTTAAAGATGATGGGGGATTTAAAAGGTGCAAAAAAAGACTTCCTAACAGCCCAGGGTCTATTTAAGGAGACAAAGGATGAAAGGGGGCTTTCATATTGCGAGCTTTCTCTCGGCGAACTGGAGTTTTTAAAAGGCAGACGCGTTACGGCAATGCCTCTCCTTAAAAAGGCATTAAAAAGGGCAAAAGATTTTGCTTTTGGAGTAGAGATTAAACATGCCCATAGGCTTATAAATGCTTTGAAGAGTGGAAAGGGATTTCCGTTTAATCTTCCTTAGTAAGAGATTTAAGACATTATAGAAGCGGCTTGTAAAGTTTTTTTCTCCTATCCTTAAAAATATTGTTAAGCAGTGTTATGTTTTTATTTCTCGCCAATCTTGGGTCTATCTCCACAATTCCTGCTTCCTCTTTATTGTCAGAAGCACGGCAGAGCATCTTGCCATCAGGCGCAACAATCTCGCTCTGGCCTATAAATTTCAGCTTTTGTCCTTTTATCCGATGCTCGACACCGACCCTGTTTGCTGTTATCGCAAAGACCCTGTTTTCAAGGCACCTTGTTATCATTGCCTGGGGGCAGTGTGGAAGCACAAGATTTGACGGATGACAGATGATGTCAGCACCTTTTAATGCAAGGACTCGCGCCGCCTCTGGGAATAGCCAGTCAAAACATATCATCATCCCAATCTTGGCAGATCCGATGTTATATACTTTAAATGGCGTATTGCCTGGGCTAAAAAATATCTTTTCGTTCCAGAAAAGATGAGCCTTTCTGTAAACGCCGATAAAATCCTTTGGCCCAACAAAGAGAGATGAATTATAAAATCTGCCGCGGTGTTTTTCAGCTATTCCTGCAACAATAAAGATTTTTTTTGTTTTGGCTATTTGTATAAGCCTTTGACTTGTCCAACCTTGCGGCACTTCCTCTGCCAAAAGAGAAACTTCTTTCTTTGATTTAAACTGATAACCTGTACTGAAAAGCTCCGGCAAGACAACAAGCGAGGCATCTATGGAATTGAGTTTTATAGCGACCTTTTTTACATTCTCTTTAATTTTGCCGAAAACAGGAGATGTCTGTAAAAATTCCACTCTCATCTATGCTCCACCTCATAGAGCGACCCCATTTCCTGAACATAAATCTTTTCATCTTCCGGGTGGAGTTCCACCTTTCTCCTCTGGCTTCCGATTAGACCCTGTGGTCTGAAGAGCATCATTGCAACCAGCACAGCACCAAAGATAAGCATCCTGTAGCTTGCAAACCCCCTTAAAACCTCCGGCAGGATAATCAGGATTATTGCACCTACGACTGCCCCTAGGATGCTCCCCATGCCGCCGAGCACAACCATTGCGAGAACAAAGACGGACTCAAAAAATGTAAAACTTTCCGGCGATACAAAGGCAAATTTTCCAGCAAAAAATACTCCCGCAACGCCAGCCCAGAAGGCGCCAATGGAGAAGGCAAGGCATTTCATCTTTGTGGTATCGATACCCATGGCCTCTGCCGCAATCTCGTCTTCTCTCATGGCAATCCATGCCCTGCCTATTCTGGAATTATTAAGGCGGTTTATTATGATAGCAGTTAAAATCGCAATACCAAGGATAAGATAATAAAAATGTATGGGCTGGCTGAATTTAAAAGATGCAAGAGACGGCCTTGTTATACCGAGTATACCATTTGGCCCCCCTGTAAGACCATCCCAGTTATTTAAGATAAGATGCACTATCTGGATAAAGCCAAGGGTTACAATTGCAAGATAATCACCACGCAGTCTGAGTGTAATTATGCCTAACATAAAACCAATGCCTGCCGCAAAGAGCCCTCCTATTGGCAAGGCAAGCCAGAATGAAACACCAAGTTTCGTGGACAAAAGCGCATAAGTATATGCACCTATTGCATAAAAGGCAATGTAGCCCAAATCCAGAAGCCCCGCCATGCCAACAGAGATATTTAAACCCAGGGCTAAAACCGCATAAAGCCCTGCAAGGGTCAGGACATCTATGTAGTAGTTATTAAGGAAAACAGGCAGTATGACAAGAAGCGCAACAAAACCGATACTGGCAAGAATTCTATTGCGGCCTTTTAATAAGCCTGCGCTTAATCCACCTCCGCCTTTTTTGCCAAAGAGTTGTAAAATGGGTGGTCTAAAGATAAGTTTCAACGTTTCTTTGATGCGAATAGAGGCTTTTAAGTTAGTAAGACTAAAAAACACCAACTCTCCTGCAAAAATGGCAAGGCTCAAAAATATGACGCTTTTTATCCCTGTAAATGGAAAAACTAAAAAACCAAACCAGAACGGGATAAAGATATATTTTAAAAGATTTTTTCGGGGCATAATAGCAGTCACAGCCATTCTACTAAATCCCTATTCCATGTCAACACCGTTAGAGGGTTGTCATCTAAAGAACTTTCTTTTCCATTGAATATCTATTTGGGGGACTCTTATATTATTGAGAAACTTTTAAAGATATAGTAGTATTTTGCAGTGAAAGTCATACATTGTAGTCAACGATAAAAATAAGTGTCTACTATAATAAATTTCTAATTTCTAAATCCTAATTTCTAATAAAATGCCAACCGTCAAAAAACATTGGAAATTTAGTCATTGGACATTTCATTAGAAATTAGACATTAGGATTTAGGATTTCTTAATACTATGTCAACTTATTTAAGGCGTTCATGGCATATTGTTTTGAGATAGACACTTAGGATAGCATTTCTCCTTTCTGCTTCCCAAGTGTTGCACTTCATCGTTGAACTGGCGTTTCGAAAAACTTGTCCATTTATTATTGTCATTAACTATAACTATGGATACCTCAAGAATTTCATCTGCATTGCAAGGGATAGGAGCCAAGGCCAGGGGCATTAAAGACCTGACCATTGTGGATTATGCCTTTATGCTGATGAGGGGCATTGTTATAACATGTGGGTTTTTCTGGCTGATTTTACATCCGTATCCGGATACGTTAAAGTTATGGATTATAACTCCCTTTCTTGTTTTTATCATCTACAGCATTATCATTCACGGATTGATACTTATCTGGCCGCAAAAGGTAGAAACAATATATCTTGCCTGTTTAAGCCTGGATTTAATCTTTATAGGAATATTTATAAAATTGTCAGGCGGCTTTAACAGCATACTGTTTCTTATAATCTACCCGCCAGTTGCCATTCATTCATTTTATTATGGATTTTATAAGGGGATTGCCCTTTCCGCTGTTGCCTCTATTGTTTATGTCGTAGCTGTATATGACCAGTGGTGGTTACTGCAATGGACAGACATGGCATTCAGGATATTTATAATGTTTCTCATTGCGGGTTTTATGGGTTTTATTTCCGAGAAGGCGAAACACGACAGGGATGAACTTATAATAACTCAGAGGAGGCTGGAATTTCTTCAAAAAGAACTGGAAAAGGCGTATAAAAATCTTCAGGGCGTAAAATCTCAGGTTGAACAGTCGGAAAAGCTTGCATCCATAGGAAGGCTGTCGGCAGAGCTCGCCCATGAGATTAATAACCCACTGGACGGCATAAAGAATTGCCTTACCGTTATTAAAACTGAAACAGAGGACCCTGAGCGAAAGAAAAGGTACTTTGAGTTAATAGATGAAGCACTATATGATATTGAATGCGCTGTTAGAAACCTTCTGGGCTATGCAAAGAGGCATGAGCCTGTATGGGAAGAAGTGGATATAAATGGTGTTTTAGAAAGGACTATCATTATGACTGATTATAAATTACAAAATACAGGGATAGCGGTTGAAACCAGTTTCGAGGCTGATATTCCCCGTGTAATTGGAGACTCTCATCAACTGCAGGAAGTCTTTTTTAACATTATACTTAATGCGCTGGATGCAATGCCAGAAGGTGGAAGCCTTACTGTAGAAACAAAGAAGACAGACAATTTTGTAGATGTTAAAATAGTTGATACCGGCATCGGTATCAGCCAGGATGATATGGCTAATATATTTCAGCCATTTTATACAACCAAATCACTTGGTGAAGGAACAGGACTCGGATTGTCTGTAAGCCTTGAAATTGTGAGGAAACATGACGGAGATATAAATGTTTATAGTGAACAAGGGAAAGGCACTGTCTTTAATATAACACTGCCGGCAGCAATAAAAAACGGCTCGGGGTTTATAGTTGGCAGCCCGTAAGGCCTTTTTTCAGAAAAGGCTGTTGAAAAAGGCATCAACAGCCTTGATTACACAGATTAGGAAAAGCGATTACACAGATATTTAAATGGGTTTTAATCTGTGAAACCTAATCTTTAATCTGTGCAATCAGAGTTTGTTGAGTTTTTCAACAAACTGCTAAACTCATTAAAGAAAGAGGGGTAATGTATTATCATGAAGGTGCTTATTGTAGAAGATGAAAAAATTAAAAGGATAACTTTAACGGATGCGCTCTTGAAACAAGGTTATGCTGTGCTGGCTATGGAAAATCCTATTGAGGCGCTCAATATATTCAAAGAGCGTGAATTTGATGTTGTAATTACCGATATAAGGCTTCCGCATATGGACGGATTGGATTTTTTGAAAGAAATAAAAACCTTAAAACCAGAAACTACCGCTATTGTAATGACTGCCTATGCCACAATAGATACAGCCATAAAGGCAATGAAGCTTGGAGCCTATGATTATATAACAAAACCATTCTCATCGGAAGAGCTGCTCCTTATCCTTGAAAGGCTCAAGGACTTCAGAAGGCTTGTTGAAGAAAATATTAAACTTAAGCAGGAGATAACGGAACGGTACAGTTTCGGCAATATAATCGGAAAGAGCAAGAAGATGCGGGATGTTTATGAGTTGATTAAGACAGTCGCCCCATCTGATGCAACAACCCTTATTATCGGAGAAAGCGGGACAGGCAAGGAGCTTATTGCAAATGCCATTCATTACAACAGCCCCAGAAAAGATAATCCATTGATAAAGTTTAGCTGTTCAGCCCTTGCCGAAACCTTATTGGAGAGCGAACTATTCGGACATGAAAAGGGCGCATTCACCGGCGCTGTTAAGGAAAGAAAGGGGAGGTTTGAACTGGCTAACAACGGCAGCATCTTTCTGGATGATATAGATGATATACCTCTTTCAATGCAGACGAAACTACTTCGTGTACTTCAGGAAAAGGAGATAGAGCGGGTTGGAGGAACCAAGACTATTAAAATAGATATTCGCATAATATGTGCAACCAAGGTTGACCTTTTAAAGCTGGCAAAACAGGGTAAGTTCAGAGAAGACCTTTATTACAGGCTGAATATAGTCCCTATAAAACTCCCCCCCTTAAGGGATAGGAAAGAGGATATCCCGCTTCTCGTAGAGTATCTGCTGAATAAATACTCATCCAAAGGGGAAAAGAAAACCTTTTGCCCCGAAGCAATGAAGCTCTTGATAAACTATGATTGGCCCGGTAATGTCAGGGAACTGGAAAATGTGGTAGAAAGAGTAGTAACTCTTACAAGATCGAATGACATTAGAGTTGAGGATCTTCCTGATTTTCTCATGACATCACCGGAAAAGTTATGCGACAGACACCTGATTGATGTTATGACAGAGGCCGTATCGTTTGAAGCGGCTATAAAGGATATGGAGAAAAGGCTCCTTATCCTGGCCATTGAAAAGGCAGGCGGAAATAAGAGCGAGGCCGCAAGGATACTGAAGATGAAAAGAGAGACATTGAGGGACAAGGTAGAAAAATACGGAATTTTGGAATTATCTCAAACAATGAAGGTCAAATCATAAAAACGCCGTAAACCCGGTGGTAAAACCACAGGGCATTTCAAGTCAATGATTAATGATAAATATCCCCTGCCAGTCATCCGGTGGCGGGTTGGTTATAAACTGATGGCTTCTTTGTATATACAGCCTGGAAGGGCTGTCTTCTGGTTTTAAATCTATGACAGCATTAAATGTCTTGATTGCCTCTTCCCATCTCCTTTCTCTGTAATATTTTATGCCTTTCTGAAAGCTTTCTACCGCTTCTTCCAACTGTGCATTGCCTTTCCTCGCTACAAGCTCGTATATTGTTTTGGGCTTGGTTTTGCCTTTTACCTGAGCAATATCAAGCTCCCTGCATAAGAGTTCCGCCTTAATCTCCTGCTGCACCCTTTCACTTATTATGATGTTGGTGCCATACAGCTTATTTAAACCCTCCAACCTTGATGCAAGATTCACATTATCTCCTATCGCGGTATATTCATATTTCTGCTCCGACCCGATGTTGCCTATGACCATATTTCCCGTATTTATGCCAACACCTATATTCAGCGATGGAAGCCCCTTCTCCCTCCACTCTTGTTTCATGACGTTTAGTTTCTCCATCATTTCAATCGCTGTAAGACATGCCTTTTTTATATGATCTTCCTGCATCAAGGGGGCGCCGTAAATGGCCATTATGGCATCGCCTATGTATTTATCAAGATACCCCTGATATTTAAAAACCACATCTGACATGACTGACAGATATTCATTCAAGAGTTTGATAAGTATGTCAGGTTTTAACCCTTCGGAAATGGTGGTAAACTGTCTTATATCGCTGAAAAGAACGGTGAGTTCTTTCTCTTCTCCGCCAAGCCTGAGTTTTTCAGGGTGCTTCATGAGCTCATCCATTACCGGGGCTGCAACATAATACTGAAATGTACCTTTAATTTTTCTCTTTTCCCTTGCCTCTAATGTCCATTTATAGAGGATAAAGGATAAATAGGTGGTGATGGCAACTAAAACCGGATAGATTATATTGAGCACCAGACCTTTATTAAATAAGTATGCGCTAAAGTAGACATAACCGATAATAAGTACAACTGCAACAGATGTACCATATAAGGCGTCCAGCCTATTGAAGACAATAGCCAGTAATATCGGTATGCTGACAAGTATCAATATATCCAGCAAACCAAACCACTGCGGCCTTACAATAAACCTTTTATTAAGGATATTATCTATGACCGTGGCATGTATATCTATGCCGGGATAGGTCCCCTCAAATGGCGTAACCCTCATGTCATATACGCCTATGGCTGTTGCGCCGATAAGGACTATCTTGCCCTTTAGTTTCTCCTTTTCTATTCTGCCTTTTATTATATCTGTAATGGAATAGTGGGGGAAAATATCCCGACCGCCGTAATAGTTAATAAATAGCCTTCCTGATTCATCAACAGGTATTGATGTCTCTCCAAGTCTTATATTTGCCACACCGTAATCTGCCAGGGTAAGGGACAAGGGTGGATCTCCAAGGTATATCTTTAATGCCTGCAAGGAGAGTGGGGCATAATATTTATCCTTATACCTTATAACAAGCGGGTCCCATCTTACAGACCCATCGTTATCAGGGATGATATTATAATAGCCAAACCCTCTTGCCCCTTTTGCAATTACATCTATGTTTGATTCTATGGCAGAGGCATTTATTAGATTTTCTTCGCCCTGCTTTAAGACATCAACTTGTTGATAGTTATGCGACAACTCCCACCCTTGCTTATGCGTTTCTACTTTGCCAAAATGAAAAAAATATCCCAGAATTACCCTTGCTGATTTTTTTATAGCCATACTCAACTGCACATCAGAGTCAAGTTCTGTTTTAACCTTATTGATATATTCTAAAAACCCTTGTGGAATACTTCCGGAGCCTTTATACTTTTCTTTAAATGAGATGAGGGCTTTGAGTTCAGAGTGTTCATCAGGTTCTGAAAACATAATATCAAAGGCTATTACTACGGCGTCAGACGATGTTAAGACATCAATAAGCTTTGCAATGGTTGTCCTCGGCCACGGCCATCTGCCAAGCTCGTTAAGACTCTTCTCGTCAATAGTTGCAATAACAACCTCTTTGCCGGCTGCTATAGGCGGCCTGTTTTTAAATCTTGCATCAATGGTTTTCAATTCAAGAAGCTCCAGGAAGGAAGGAGATATAAGATAGGCAGCGGTAAAAACTATGCTGATTATAACTGCAAGCTTAAGATAGCTCGGTTTAAACAGCTCTTTAATATTCATAATAAAAATAAAGGGGTGAGGAAAAAGGTGTAAGGCATATATCTATTTAACCGCCATAGTTTGCTGTAAACCCAGCCTTGAGGGCGCGGATGTAAGGAACTTAAATGTGGTTTAGCTTCCTCTGCAGTCAATAAGCCCCGTTTACAAGGCGAAGCCTATTAACCTTTAAACATAAAAATAGATGTTTAACGCAGGAAAGTCAAGTGATAAGTAGAACCCAAAAATAGATTTTTATTTTTTGGGGAAACCGGCAAGTTGGCTGCCAGACGAGGCGGAGGCCATTTTTGCGATGAGCCGTATGTAATCAATACGGTGAAGAACAAAAATACGCCGACAACGAAGTCGGGGCACCCAAACAAAGGGCAAATCGGCTGGCTCCACTTGCTGCGAAGCGATTGCAAGTGGAAGATGTAAAATAGCGATGTCTTAATCGCTATTTTACGGTAGAAGGTATTTGGGTATTTGGTTGCGTATTCAGGATTCCAGAATACAAACACGTGTTGGAGCTTAAGCCTGTCCCTGAAAAAATCTATAAGGAACAAGAAAGGGCGGCTGACAAAACAGATTATACTATACTTCTTTTAGGCATGGTAGTTGCCCATTTATGAACGTATTTTGAAAACGCCCGTCTGCCACAGGCAGGCCGATGAATCGGCAACTACAGTATTTTAGCCAAAGCCTGCCATTAATATTGCTGGTTTATGGCCTTGGGGTAATAGTGGCCAAAAAAACCAGCCTTGTCTTTGCAACATAGCCGTGTGATTCGCCCGGTTCCCATATTATAACAGAGCCGGGCCCACCGACAACCTCTTCCCCATCGGTCAGGAAAACCCCCTCTCCCTCCATGACGGTCATTATAACCCTTGAATTGCTGCAGCATTTTTTAACACCCTGGCCTGGTTCTGAACAAAAAAGTGCCAACCGTGCTTGGTCCGAGTCAAAGATTATGAAAGAATTTTTTGAGTCTGAGGTGAACTCTACCATTTTTTTTGTATCTAATTTTTTCATTATTATTGCCCTTTTTTTTAAACTTTAGTAAAAATTTATCATATATTGAGGAATTTGATATGATTTTAATCATATTATCCAAAATCCAATTTAGGATTTTGGGGAAACTGACAAGACGCCAGAAAGACAAGGCCGCAGGCGATGTTGCGATGCAGCCATACTATTACCCGTATGGTGAGGAGCAAAATCGTCGAGGTCGTAAGACCTCTTTTACACGCAGTATTTCGGGATGGATTGTCAGTTTAAATCCCGATTTGATTTTCTAAATCGGGATTTGGGTATTGCAACCGCATTACATTCTGTGTTATCTAAAAGGCTGAAAGGCTGTTGAAAAAGACACCAACAGCCTTGATTACACAGATTAGAAAAAATGATTACACAGATATTTCAAGGAGTTTTAATCTGTGTAATCTGATTCTTTATCTGTGCAATCAGAGATTGTTGAGTTTTTCAACAAGCTCCTAAACATACATGAAAAACCTTTTTGAACGTCTTAAAACAGGCCTTGCCAAGACCCACAACAGTATTGCTGACAAGATAGACAGGCTTTTTTCTTCAGGGCCTTCGCGGGAGGAATTGGCTGAGATGCTGGAGCAAACCCTCATAACCGCCGATGTCGGCGTGAAGACATCCGGCTTGATTGTGGATGACATGAGGAACAGGCTTAAGGGATATGATGCAGAAGGGCTTAAGAATTATCTGAGAGAGGTTATCTTTGGCATACTAAAAGACTGCCAGAGACCTCTGGAAATTACGGCAAAGCCGTTTGTAATAATGGCTCTGGGTGTGAATGGAGTTGGAAAAACCACAACCATCGGGAAACTTGCAACCAGGTTTACATCCCAAGGCCGCAAGGTTATCCTTGCGGCAGGCGATACATTCAGGGCAGCAGCAATAGAGCAGTTGGAGATATGGGCAAAAAGGGCGGGCTGTGATATTATCAAACAGGAGCATGGAGGCGACCCGGCTGCGGTTGCCTTTGATGCTGTCAAGGCAGGCATGGCAAGAAAGTCCGATATTGTGATTTTAGATACGGCAGGAAGGCTGCACACAAAGATAAACTTAATGGAAGAGTTAAAAAAGGTTAAAAGGATTGTGTCTAGAGAAATTCCAGGCGCCCCGCATGAGACGCTTTTGGTGTTGGATGCATCCACCGGCCAGAATGCCTTGGCTCAGGCGCGGACATTCAACGAGGCAGTCGGTCTTACCGGCATAGCCCTTACCAAACTGGATGGAACAGCCAAAGGCGGCATAATAGTGGCAATAGCGAATGAATTAAAGATACCTATTCGCTTTATAGGTATAGGCGAAGGTGTTGAGGATATGAGAGAATTTAATGCAAAGGAGTTTGTGGAAGCAATGATTTAAAAACAGTTATCAGTGAACAGTTAACAGTAAAAATAAAATAGTAAGGACTGTTATATGGATGAAAAACTAAAAATCTTTTACGCGCTCTACGAGAGAAGAAAAAGCATAAGGGAATTTTCGGATAAAGATATAGAAAAGGATAAGTTGGAGCGTTTGCTTGAAACGCTCAGAAGGGCGCAGAGCGCAGCCAACCGCCAGCCGTGGCATTTTATCATCATTGAAATGGATGACAGAAAAAACCTAAATGATTGTCTCACAAAGGAAGGGTTTAAAAACGCCCCGATTATTATTGCTGCCTGTGCAGAGCCGCAGAAGGCATGGATTAGAAAGGCAGACGTGGTAAATTATGCATGGGTTGATGTAACAATTGCAATAACAGAGATGATTGGGGCCGCTACAGCAGAGGGCCTTGGAACCTGCTGGATTGCAGCAATTGACCCGGCAAGGGTCAAAGATATTCTTGGCATACCCAGCTATATAGAGATTGTTGCCCTCATAGCAATAGGTCATCCGCTTAATCCGCTTTTGAAAGAGGAAAAGAATAGAAAACCACTGGAGGAGATAATCCACTATGGTAAATGGTAATAAAAACGAAAGGCAGGACTATATACTTCTGCGCCCCGACAGGAGAAAAAATTTAAGAAGCCACCTCCTTGTCCTTAACCTTAAGGCAGAATCTAATAAGAAAAGCTTCTTCGGCTATGCAAAGGTCATAGGCAGGGGAGGGATGTTCATTGCATCCGTTAACCCCAAACAGGTTGGAGAAGAGTTTACCATAGAATTTACCCTTCCTGATAAAACTCCGGTGCAATGTAAATGCTCTGTTGCGTGGCGGAGAGAGTTTACCCCAAAATTCAAATATGAACCCGGTATGGGGATAAAGTTTCTGAACATGCCTGATGAGATAAGAGGCAAAATTGATACATGGGCCAAGAAGGGATAAAGTGTACATAAATTGCAAATTGAAGATTGCAAAATGCAAAATTATAGAAAACAGGAAGCAGAAAAGAGGAAACAGGAAAGAAAAAACTATTTCTAATTTCTAATTCCTCTTTCCTAATTCCTGATTTCTGATCCTGATTCCTGATTTTTGCAATGGAGTGAAGCGACAGATGTCTGAACTAAGGAAAGACCTCATAACAAGGGAATGGGTCATCATGTCTCCTGAAAGGGCCAGACGGCCTTCGGATTTTCATCATGAACGTGCGGCTCAGGCTGTAGTTACAAAAAACCACTCTATATGTCCTTTCTGCCCCGGCAATGAATCAATGACACCGCCTGAGATAATTGCCTACAGAAAAAAGGGGGATAAAGCAAACTCATCTGGCTGGTGGGTGAGGGTCATGCCCAATCGTTTTCCGGCGCTTATGGTGGAAGGAAAGCTTAATAGAAGCGAGAGCGCTATATATGACAGAATGGATGGTATCGGCGCCCATGAAGTGATAGTAGAAACACCTGATCACGGCACACCGCTCAGCAGGCTTCCCGAAGCACAGATGAAAGAGATTTTGTGGGCATACAGGGAGAGATATACAGACCTTTGTAAAGATTCTCGCTTTAAATATATCCTCATATTCAAAAATCATGGCAAGGTTGCTGGAGCTTCTATTGAACATTCCCATTCTCAACTCATTGCCACACCCATGATTCCGCAGCAGGTGTGGATTAAAATAAAAGGGATAGAACAATATTATGAGTATAGGGACAATTGTGCATATTGCGATATCGTGAGGGTAGAATCCGATGGGAAGGAGCGTACCGTAGCTGAAAACGAATCGTTTATTGCCATAGAGCCTTATGCCTCAAGGCATCCGTTTGAAACATGGATAATACCAAAAAGGCACAGCCATTCTTTCATAGATATGAAAGATCAGGAAATAGATGAATTGGTCGCAACATTAAAAATGGTTCTGCTAAAACTGGAACTCTGTATTAATGATCCGCCTTATAACTACACCATTATCAACGCCCCAATCAATTCCGGAGTTATTGGCCAATTTCACTGGCATCTTGAGATAATCCCAAGACTTACTATTGCCGCTGGCTTTGAACTCGGAACCGGCATATACATCAATCCTGTTCCACCTGAAGAATCTGCAAAATATTTAAGAAATATAAAAACAATAGTATGAATTCAGTTCATAGCTCATAGTTGTTGGCTCATAGTAAAAGCTATCAGCCATGAGCTATCAGCCATGAGCTATTTATGACTACCATAAATCTTCTTACACTCTTTGGCGGCATTTTGCTGCTCCTTTACGGGATGAGGACAGCGGGCGACGGCATGCAGAAGGCAGCCGGGGCCAGGCTGAGGGGGTTCCTTATGGCTGTTACAGACAACCGCCTCAAGAGTGTTGGTATTGGAGCGTTGATAACCGCACTTTTACAGAGTTCAAGCGCCACGATAATAATGCTGGTCAGCTTTGTTGGCTCAGGCCTCCTGAGCCTTTCGGCAACAATGGGGGTAATCCTTGGGGCAGATATAGGCACTACTATTACGGTTCAGATAATCACTTTTAAAATATATGACTATGCAATAATCTTTGTCGGCATCGGCATACTTTTAGAATTTCTGGGTAGAAAAGGCATTCTACAGGATATTGGGCAGGCTGTTCTGGGTTTTGCGTTTATATTCGTTGCATTGAAAATAATGACCGATATTTTTTTACCGCTTGCACAGGATCCTCTGTTTAAGGAAATTCTTATAAATCTTGGCAAAGACCCGGTCGCAGGTATAATCATAGCCGCACTACTAACTGCCCTGCTGTACAGCAGCGTTGCCACTATAGGTCTTGCGTTCACAGCTGCACATAACGGGCTAATTACCCTGGATGCCGCCATGCCGATTGTATTAGGCGCAAACATAGGGACATGCATCGGCGCAATTACATCCAGTATAGGCGCGCCAGCAGAAGCTAAACGCGTTGCCCTTGCCCATGTAATGTTTAAATTGATAGGCGTTATAATTATCCTCCCCTTTTTAACGCCATTTACCAACCTTGTCGGCCTCAGCACTCCACATCTTGCCAGGCAGGTTGCAAATGCCCATACCCTTTTTAATATTGCGATTACGCTTTTATTTCTACCTTTTATCAGACCTTTTACAAGACTTGTTGAGCTACTGCTGCCTGAAAGAACATCTTCCGAAAGAAGATTTGGATCAAAGTATCTGGATAAGTTCGTGCTCACATCCCCCTCACTGGCCATCGGCCAGGCCACCAGAGAGGCTTTGAGGATGGCTGATATAGTGCAGGACATGCTAAAGCAAAGCATAGAGGTCTTTAAGAATAATGACGCCAGACTTCTGGAGGCAATAGAAGAAAGGGATGATGAGGTAGACATCCTTGACAGGGAGATAAAGTTGTATCTTACCAAACTGTCTCAAGAAAGTTTAACTGTGGAGCAGGCAAGGCGAGAGATGGAGATAATTACTTTTACAAACACTCTTGAAAATATCGGCGATGTAATAGATAAGAATCTTATGGAGCTTGCAAAGAAAAAAACGAAGAATCAATTGTCTTTTTCACATGATGGATTGAATGAAATTCTGGAATTTCATCAAAAGGTCATGGAAAACTTTGAACTTGGCATATCAGCCTTTGCAAGCGGAGATATTGAGCTTTCCCATAAACTCTTAAGACATAAGACAAAGCTTGGAGAGATAGAAAGGGATTTAAGGCAGGCACATATAAACCGCCTTCATCTTGGTTTAAAAGAATCCATAGACACAAGCGCAATTCATCTGGATGTCTTAACAAACCTCAAGAGAATAAACTCCTATATTGTAAATATAGCCTATCCCATACTGGAAAGTGAAAAGGCAGAGTAGTTTTTTAAAATAGCCTAATCCGCATAGAAAATACCTCTCTCACAGCAGGAAACTTCCAACTTGATGCAGAAATTTTTACTGCAAGGCATGTTATAAATCAGCTTTAGGGTTTCTGGATATGTTTTATACTTGCAGGAGTTGAATTCGTCTGCTATAGTGAAAACACACCATATAATTCAAGGTTTAAACATTGAGTTGTAAAACAAAAGGAGGGATATAACATGAGCAAAAAGATTATAGATGCATTGAATCTGGATAGGGCATATGAACTATCAGCAATAATCCAGTATATGGGCCACCACTATGAGGCTGAAGGACTTGAAAGCCCATCGGTAATTGAGATATTTAAAAAGACTTCTATGGATGAGATGAAGCACGCTGAGGCATTGGCAGAAAGGATTGTTTATCTCGGAGGGGTTCCTGTGCAGAAGCCTACAGAGATTGTAAGGGGCGGTGATTTGAAAAAGATGATAAAGGATGACCTTGCTGCAGAAAACGGTGCAATAAAACGATATAAAGAACATATAAAATTGTGCGAACGCGAGGGTGACCCTACTACAAGGCTTATGCTGGAGCAAATCCTGTCCGATGAGGAAGGCCATGCAGATACATGGGAGACAACTTTAGGAATAAGAAAATAGTTGTAAAACTCTGACTCGGGACGAAAATTTTCACGGTAAGGTATGCTATAATTTCATAGCGGGGATATATCTTTGTCTAATCGAGCATTCCGTTCGCGCTCAAAATTGTCTGCCATCTTAGTCGATGCCCAAGTTGTCAGAAGTGCATATCTGTGCCGCCACATACATAAAATGGTAGAAGCCGTCTCTGCCAACAAAGGAATCGCTAATAGGAGTTGATTCCTGCCGTTGTTGTAAACCCTTGCCATCCATGGTATGTGCAATTTTTGAGTATGAACATTTTTTGATTTCTAAGGAGGATAAATTTATTATGGAAAAAAAGTTTTCCAGACAAGATATACAAAACTTTGACGGTAAAGACGGCAGGGCCGCATATATAGTGTACAATGGAAAAGTCTATGACGTAACTGACAGTGTATTCTGGACAAACGGCAATCATCTTGAATCTCACCCTGCCGGTGCTGATTTAACATCTGAGCTTGAAAATGCACCGCACGGGCCAGAGGTTTTTGATGGTATTGTCAAAGTCGGCATATTGGAAGACTGATTAGGATAGACTCCAGACTATAGACTAAAGTCTTGTGTCTGTATTTGGAGCAAACTGTGGCTGATAAGATATCAGGGCATCCTGACCTTATTTCCGAAATAAAAACACAGATTCAGAAAAAAGGCGTTATAACATTTGCTGAATTTATGGATATAGCCCTTTACTGGCCTCAAAAAGGTTACTATACCTCTGACAGGATTAAATGGGGGAAAAACGGAGACTATCTTACAAACATTGATGTAAGCCCTGTATTCGGTAAACTTCTTGCGTTCCAGTTAAACCAGATGTGGCAGATTCTTGATTGCCCGCCACAATTTACTATTGTTGAAATTGGCGCTGGGAGGGGAAATCTTTTGCTTCAGATTAAGAATACGCTGGAAGGTTCATATCCTGACTTTTATAAAATAGTTGATTTTAAATTGGTTGACATAAGCCCGGTTAGAGGTCCCTGGGTAAAGAGTATCAACCAAACATTAGGTAATAGCAATGATGTAGCATCCTCTAACGGGACAAATCCTGTCTCTATAAAAAACCCAACCCTCTCTTCCCCGGACGGCTATTTTGAAAAGACATCCTTCCATACCGCCATGGAAGAGATTAAACAAAATATTACTGGTTGTATTATCTCTAATGAACTCATAGACGCATTTCCTGCTCATCGCATTATTCAGGATAATGGCAGGCTAAAGGAAATTTATGTCGGTTATAAAGATGAAGGGTTTGTTGAAATAACGGGAGAATTGTCAAATAAGAGCCTTAATGGCTATTTAGAGAGGTTGGAAATTACGCTTGAGCAAGGACAGAGGACAGAGGTAAATTTAAGGGCAATTGATTGGATTAAGTCTGTTGGGGCATTGCTCAATAGAGGTTTTATTGTTACCATTGACTACGGTCTCCCTGCGAGGGAGCTCTTTCGGCCCGGCAGAAACGGCAGCATTCAATGCCATTATAGACATACAATGAACGACAACCCCTTTCAAATGATTGGATATCAGGATATAACATCAAAGGTAGATTTTACCAGCATTGCCATGGCAGGCAAGGATGTTGGCCTTGAGATTACTGGTTTTACAACCCAATCTTATTTTCTCATTGGCATAGGTATCCTGGAGCAATTCAAAGAGATCGGAGAATTGGGTATAAATAATCTGGATACATTTAGATGGAACCAAGGGATTAAAGAACTTATGCTGCCCGGCGGTATGGGTGATGACTTTAAGGTTCTTATCCAGCATAAAGATGTTGAATCCCCCATACTTAAAGGTTTCAGCTTTAAAGATTTAAAATATACGCTGTAAACCTTACGGCAATAGCAAGGTGAAGATTGAGGTATGAGGGTTGAGGTAAAAGCCTCTTTCGCCTCTTTCCTCTAACCTCCAACTGCGGAGCGAAGCGTAGAAGGGAAGGGTATATGGCAGAAGAAGTTGATTTTTCCAGCAGCGGCGAATGGTCCGTGGATGAATGGACAAAGGAGTGGACCATTCATGTAGGCATGGCATATCACTGCTTAAAATGCGGAACGATGGTAATGGTTACAAAGGGTGGGATTGGGGTTATGGAACCGAGGTGCTGCGGCAGAGATATGACTCTGGTAGCGAGGCCTGATGATATCAGATAAAAATATGATTGGCCACGTCTATAGATGCCATATTTGCGGCGCTGAAGTGTCTGTAATAAAGGGCAGTAATGGAAGATTAAAACCGGTATGCTGTAATACAGAGATGATTATGCTTAAAACCATAAATGCTGTGTATGTTTGTTCTGTATGTTTCAGCGAAATTATGGTAATTAAGGATAATACTAAAAATTTGCAACCAAGTTGCTGCAACAATAAAATGAAAATACGATTACACCGATTGAGAATAAATATATATCATGTTTAATCTGTGTAATTATATTTTGAAATCTGCGTAATCAAAAAGGAGAAATTATGGAAGAAAAAAAAGAGAAAAAGCATGTCTGCACCGTCTGCGGCAAACCATCAGAGGCCACTATATGTCATGCATGTGAGGAAAAGATAAGAGGTGAGGCGCTGGAAAAGAAAAAAGAGGTGGAAAAGGCTGGCAGGACTGATACTGGCAGAAGGTAGATGATATAAAAATCAAAATTTAATTTTTATAGAGGAGGTCTACTGGGGTGAAGGAAAAAGTTCTTGAAGATATTAAGACCGCAGTTCGCACAGAGATTGAAGGCTATAACTTCTACATTACTGCCTCAAATATAATAAAGGATGACCACGGGAAAAGTGTATTTCGCCATCTTGCAAAAGAAGAGCTTGAACATATAAATACATTGACAGCTATAAGCCGGTCGTTGGAATCCAGTGGTGAATGGCTTGCATATCAAAATGCTTTGGATTTTGGCAGAAGCAGCGCACCAATCTTTCTGGAAGAGAACGAACTTATAAAACGATTAAAACAAAACCCCTCTCAACTAAATGCAGTAACCATTGCTGCAGAAGCAGAGGAAAAGGCTGTGGATTTTTATTCAGGGCTGCTTAAGACAGCAAATGTGCCTGATGAGAAGGTTGTTCTTGGAAAGATTCTTGATATGGAAAAAAATCACCTCAAACTTTTAAGATGGGAGCGTGAGTCTATTATCCAGACCGGATTTTGGGCTGATTTTATGGAATTTAACATAGAAAAGGAGCTTGAATAAAGACAGCAGGGAGTATGCAGAAAAAATAATATTTTTGTTTTCTTCCCGCTTACTGCCTACCGTTTCTCCCTATGCTATACGATGTAATTGTGTCTGGCCTTGGTCCAGGTGGCGCAACCGCTGCATACGAACTTGCATTAAAAGGGCTAAATGTTTTGGCCTTTGACAAAGAGAAATTTCCAAGATACAAGCCGTGCGGCGGCTGCTTGTCGTTGAAGGTTGAGAAGGTATTGCCGTTTGATTTCAAATCAGTTATAGAGGATATAGCATACGGCGCTGTTTTTACCTTCAAGTCAAAAAGACCTATTCCTATTATATCCCAGAGACCGATCGGATATAATGTAAACAGGAATAGATTTGATAATCTTTTGAAGGAAAAGGCAAAAGAGGCAGGCGCTTATATAAGGGAGGGCGAAAGAGTTATAGGTATTGAAGAATGTGACGATTATGTAAATGTTAAAACCTCCGGAGGCTCATACAAAGCAAAATTATTGATAGGCGCAGACGGGGCAAATAGTATTGTAGCCAGGGAAGTTTTGGGGCTTAACCCGAAGATATGTGTTGTAGCAATTGAGAGTGAACTTCCTGCTCATGAGGAAAGACTATCTGCAATTAAAGGAAGACTTTTAATAGACTTTGGCTGCATACCACATGGCTACGGATGGGTTTTCCCAAAAGGCAAAAATCTATCAGTAGGCATTGCTGGCATATCCGATAAGGTAAAGAGCGGGATAAAGGAATATTTTAACGGGTTTGTCGGAAGGGAAAAAAATCTTGCGGGGCTGGATATAAGTAATGTTTACGGGTGGACCATACCATATTTTTATGACGCAAGACAGAGGATAGCAAAATCAAGAGTTTTGGTAGTCGGTGATGCAGCCCGTCTTGTTGATCCGTTCCTGGGTGAGGGTATATATTATGCCATAAAGAGCGGACAAATTGCTGCAAAGATTATATCAGACAGGATTTCTCATGACAAAATAGATTTAAGCCAGTATAATGAAATGATAGCAATGGAGCTGTATCCTGAATTTGAGGCTGCAGCTAAACTCGGAAGCCTCGTCTATAATTATCCAAGGTTATGGTACAGGGTATTAGAAGCTGAGCCATCGCTTATGGAAAAATGTTATAATGTTACAAGAGGAGAGGAAAGCTACGAAAGTTTTTATGCAGATATAATATCCAGGATTAAAACAAAACCGTGGCGACTTATAATAAGATGGTTGAAGGGGCACTTTTGATTTACGATTTTAGATTTACGGTTTCAGATTTTATGGTTTGGATTTCAAATCGTAAATGGTAAATCTAAAATCTATGAGAAGGGGGTGAGTAATATGACTAGATTCATTATTCCAAGGGTAGCACATTGTAGTGACGGCTGCCATAGATTGTCCTGGGCATGACATTAAACTGCCCACTTCAACTAAGGAAAAAGAAATGAGGAATGAGAAATGAGAACAAGAACCTCTGATTTTTCATTTCTTGTTTCTGATTTCTGCATCCTAAACTATGGGCAGACTAAAAAACCAACTTATATCAAAATTATTTACAAGGTTTCCCTATCTTGTAGAAAGATGGATTAGAAAGACTGCGCCATGGAAAGTTGAGGGTATTCCATGGACGCCTGCAACAAAACCTGTCAAACACTGCAAGGTGGCTATTGTCACAACTGCAGGCGTCCATCTAAAAACACAAAAACCATTTGATATGCAAGACCCAAATGGAGACCCTACATGCAGAGAAATTCCAGCAGATGCCGCAAAAGAACAACTAATAATAACCCATGATTATTATGACCACAAGGATGCTGATAAAGACATAAATATTGTTTTCCCAATAGACAGGCTTAAAGAGCTGAAAGATACAGGAGAGATAGTGGGTATTTCAAACCTGAATTTTGGTTTTATGGGACATATAGATGGCAGCCATATTTATACACTTATAACTGAAACTGCCCCAGAGGTAGCTCGCAAATTAAAGATACAGGACGTTGATGCTGTTATTTTAACGCCTGGCTGAGGCCTGTGCAATCGGTCCGTAGGGCTGATACAAAGAGAAATAGAAAGGCATGGCATACCGACTATAAGCATATCCATTGCAAGAAAATTTACTGAAGAGATTAAACCCCCACGCACTATTTTTTTAAAATGGCCGCTGGGGCATCCTCTGGGAGAGCCTCATAATATCAAACAGCAGACAATGATTCTAAAAAAGGCATTAGAGGCATTGGTAGATATAAAAGAGCCAGGAACTATTATAGACCTTAATTACAGATGGCGAAGATATGAGGATATGGGTTTATAAATTAACTCAAAACTTAAAACCTTAAAACTGACCATTAGGTCATTTTGAGGCAAAGCCGAAGAATCTCAATAGACCCTTCGCTTGGCTCAGGGTGACACTTTCTGTCAGTTTTGGCTTTTGATTTATAGCTTTGCGTTTTGGCTATGTGAATTTTTAATCTAAAATCAGTATTCGGAGGGTTTATGAAGGCCGTAATCATGGCCGGTGGTTTTGGGACAAGGCTTCGGCCGCTTACCAACAACCTGCCAAAACCAATGGTTCCCATGATTAATAAACCAATGATGGAACACATTATAGAACTTCTCATCCGCTGCGGCATAACCGATCTTGTAACCCTCTTATATTTTCACCCTGAAATGATAGAAAACTACTTTGGCGATGGCTCAAGGTTTGGGATAAGGATGACCTATATCGGAGCCTCTGACGACCTGGGAACAGCCGGTAGTGTAAGGAATGCCAAGGAATACCTGGACAAGCAGTTTCTTGTTATAAGCGGCGATCTGCTTACAGACTTTGACCTTATTAAGGCAATAGAGTTTCACAAAAAGAAAAAGGCTGCTGCAACAATGGTTCTTACAAGGGTTCTCAACCCGCTTCCCTTCGGTATCGTAATAACAGACAAAGATGGAAGAATTGACAGGTTTATGGAAAAACCAAGCTGGGGCGAGGTTTTCAGCGATACCATAAATACCGGCATCTACATCCTTGAACCAAAAATCCTGGATTTAATCCCGCCGAATCAAGAATTTGATTTTAGCAAAGACCTGTTTCCTCTTATATTAGAAAGAAAAGAACCACTCTATGGTTATATAGCAGACGGCTATTGGAAAGATGTCGGCAGTCTTGAGGAGTATCGTCAGGCAAATATAGACATACTCCACGAAAAGGTTAAAATAAATATTCCCGGCGAGGCAGTAAGCAAACAAGGTGTATGGCTTGGAAAAGATTCCAGAGTGGATTTCACGTGCAAACTGGAGGGATCGGTTGTCATAGGCGCAAACTGCAAGATAGGGGCCGATGCCAAGATAGCTGACTCTGTTATTGGAGACAACTGCACAATAGAGGAAGGCGTTTCAATTACCTCATCAATACTCTGGAATAATGTTTCGGTGGGGCAAAAGGCAATATTGCAGGAAAATGTCGTAGCAAATAATTGTGAGATAAAGCAAGGGGCATATCTTGCAGAAGGCGCTGTAATAAGCGACAATTGCCACATAGGCAAAGGAAGCACTGTCAAGGCTGGCGTAAAGGTCTGGCCGTATAAAGTTGTGGAGGACGGGGCAGTGCTTGCATCCAGTCTCATATGGAGTGAAAGGTGGAGCAAAAACATATTCGGCCCTTATGGCGTAACCGGCCTTGCCAATATTGAGATATCTCCTGAGTTTGCAGCAAAACTGGGAGCAGCATACGGAGCAAGTTTAAGAAAAGGGTCAATTGTATCAACCAGCAGAGATACCCATAAAACATCCAGGATGATAAACAGGGCAATAATGACCGGAATCCTGTCAACAGGCGTAAACATACATGACTACGGGGTAACACCAATACCTGTTGTCCGATACCTTGCAAAAAGCGGAAGTGAGATTGGCGGCATTCATACAAGACGAAGCCCATTTGATTCCGACATCATAGACCTTAAGTTCTTTGATAATAAAGGGCTCAACCTCCACTCAAACCAGGAAAAGGCGATAGAGAGGCTTTTCTTCAGAGAAGACTTTAGAAGGGCCCATATGGAAGAGACAGGCGAGATGGTGTTTCCAATACATGGTTTTGAATATTACCAAAACGGGTTTATGTCTTCCATTGATGCGGAGGCAATAAAGAAGGCAAATTTTAAGATGGTTTTAGACTACTCTTATGGCAGCTCTTCAGGAATATTTCCATCCATCCTCGGCAAACTCAATTGCAATGTTATAGCATTGAATGCCAACCTGTATGGGACAAAGATAACAAAAACAGCAGATGAATTTCAGAACTCTCTTGATCAGCTCTCATCCATTGTCAGGTCGCTCAGGGCAGATATTGGCGTATTGCTTGACGCCGGCGGAGAGAAGATATTTCTTGTAGATGAGAATGGCAATGTTATTGACGGTGAGATTGCGCTGAATCTTGTAACGCTTCTGGTTCTGAAATCATATCCCAAAAAACAGTCAGAAGTCAGGGGCCTGCCCTCGAATGCATCTATCGGGGGTCAGAAGTCAGGAGAAAAAACAACTGCTCCGAACTCCGAACCCAGAACTCCGAACTGTGTTGCAGTGCCTGTTACATCATCTATGGTAATAGAACAGATGGCAGACACCTATGATTTCTCTGTAAAAAGGACAAAAACAACAACAAGGGGCATGATGGAGACTGCAATGGAAGAAGGGGTCGTATTTGTGGGAGAACATACAGGCGGTTTTATATTTCCGCAGTTTCAGCCGGCATTTGACGGGATGTATGCAATTGTAAAAATACTTGAGATGATGGCGAAAAAAGAGATAAGGCTTCACCAGCTTTTGAGGGAGATTCCCCCGAGTTTTATGATAAAAGAAAAGGTGCCATGTTCATGGGAGATGAAAGGAAAGATAATGCGGTGTATGATGGAGGACTCCCGAGACAAGACATCAGAATTGGTGGATGGGATAAAGGTGATTTTTAACAAGTCATGGGTCATAACATACCCAAGCCAGGACCAATCCTATTTCCATGTTGTGGCTGAGGCAACAACAATAGAGAAGGCCAAAGACCTTGTTAGCGAATACAGAGAAAAGATAATTAAGTGGCAGAAGTGAGGTTCGGTAAGCAGTAGGCAGTAGGCACTATGCAGTAGGCAGGAACGGAAAATATTCTCTACATCTGCTACCTATTGCCTTCTGCTTACTGCCTACTATCTTTTTATGGGGGGGGGTCTTGAACAACATAAAATTCGGCACATCGGGCTGGCGCGGCATAATTGCAGAGGATTTTACATTTGAAGGCATAAGGGTTGTAACTCAGGCAATTGCTGACTATCTCAAAGCCCACGATGAGGCTAAAAAGGGCGTTGTGGTGGGTTATGACGCCCGCTTTATGGGTGAGAAGTTTGCCTCTGAAGCTGTGAAGATTTTAGCTGGAAACGGCATTAAATCTTTCTTAACAAACAGGCCGACACCGACACCTGTTATCGCCCTGGAGATATTGCGCAGAAAGACAGGCGGCGGTATAAACATTACGGCCAGCCACAATCCCTCTGAATATAACGGCCTTAAATTTTCATCATCTTCCGGTGAACCTGCCCTGCCAAATATAACAAAGGAGATAGAAAAAAGGGCAAATGCTATGATGCTTGAGGTTGCCTATTCAGCCCTCACCATTGAAGAAGCAAGAAACAAAGACCTTTTGCAAGAGATAGAACCATTCCAGTTTTATTCCGAATACCTGAAACAAAAGATAAATATCCCTATTATAAAAAAAGCGCAACTTGGGGTTGGAGTTGACCTCATGTATGGCGCTGGCCGCGGCTATCTGGACAAAATTTTGGAAGATGCCGGCTGTAATATCGAGGTCTTCCATAACCACACCGACCCTTCCTTTGGCGGCAGACCGCCTGACCCAAGCACGGAAAATCTTACAACGCTTATAGATGCGGTTAAAGAAAACAGCTATGACCTTGGCCTTGCGCTTGACGGCGATGCAGACAGATTTGGAGTGATTGACGGGGATGGCACATTCATTGAACCGAATTATATACTTGCCTTGCTTTTTGACTATATGTTGAGGGTTCAGGGCATGACGGGCGGCGCTGCAAGAAGTGTTGCCACAAGCCATCTTGTGGATGCAGTGGCAAATTATTACAAAATGCCTGTCTATGAGACACCTGTTGGTTTTAAATATATCGGTGAACTTATAACAACGGGAAAGATTTTAATTGGCGGAGAGGAGAGCGCCGGCCTTTCCATAAGAGGCCACGTGCCTGAAAAGGACGGTATGCTAACCTGTCTTCTTGTAACCGAAATGGTAGCAAGAGAGGGTAAAAGCCTGAAAGACTTATTAAACGATTTGTATAAAAGGGTGGGTAAGCTTGTTACAAAAAGAGAGAATATCCATGTAGGCAATATTTCGAAAAGTGGGCTGGCTAATCTGTTAGATAAACCGCCTAAGATGATTGCGGGTCTTTCTGTAGAAAATATAAGGGATGTTGGGGGGGTTAATTTTTTACTGGAAGGCGGCGGCTGGCTCCTCATGAGAGAATCAGGCACTGAGCCTGTTGTGCGCCTCTATGGTGAGGCAAGGGATGAGGAGGAATTGGAAAGGGTCATGAAGGCCGGAAGAGAACTTATATTAGGAGCAGATAGGTGATATTAAAGACCATTGTAGTAGGTCCGCTAGATGTAAGCTGTTATATACTGGGGGATGAAAAAACCAAAGAAGCAGTGTGCATAGACCCTGGCGGAAATGTTGATGAGATAATGGCAG
>JACRML010000063.1 GCA_016214995.1 Deltaproteobacteria bacterium | reverse complement strand
CAAGAACAAGACCAAGGCCGGTCCCTTCCTGCTCTCCAATATTAATTTTCTTAAACTCCTTAAAGATATGCTGCATGTCTTCTCTTTTTATACCTATTCCATTATCCACAACAGAAACCTGAAGAAAATAATTGTTTGATAGCACTTTGATTTTTACGCATCCGCCTTCATTGGTAAATTATATGGCATTACTGAGAAGATTATACATGATCTGCCGGAACATTCTATCATCAGCCACAATGGTAGAAACACCGTTACCTATATCAACCTCCACAGAGATCTTCTTTCGTATGGACAGGGGACTGACAATCGAGTGAACTTCTTTAATGGTACTCTCTACTGAGAATTCCTCTGGTTTCATTTCCATCTTACCTGCCTCAACCTTTGACAAATCAAGGATATCGTTAATCAATTCAAGAAGATGCTTACCGCTTGTGTGTATATAGTTTATGTATTCAAACTGTTTCTCATTTAAATCTCCATAGGTCTTATCGTGGAGCAGTTCCGAAAAACCCAGGATGGAGTTTAGCGGGGTTCTCAGCTCATGCGACATGCTGGCAAGAAATTCTGATTTAAGCCGGCTTACCACCTCCATCTCCTGATAGCCTTTTGTCAACCCCTCTGTTCTTTCAACAATGCGCTGTTCCAGTTCGGAGTACGACTTGTTAATCTTTTCTACCATCTGATTAAAATTATTTGCGAGATCTTCTATTTCATCATTTGTTTTGATATGAATCCGGTGGCCTAAATTGCCTTCGCCAATGATTTCAACACCTCGGCGCAGAATATGGATTGGTTCCACAATCTTTCCGGCAGCCCAGAACCCCATAGCAGAGAGCATAACAACCAAAAATATAAAAAGCACAATGAGCCTTTTTAAGTGAGTATAAATAGGGGCATAGCTCTCCTCAGGCGACTGGCTGACAAATATATACCATCTGTTCCCATCAAAGGCATTTTCTATCATACCCGTAGATGCTATGGGAGCAAACCCTGCAACGGCATTTACCCCTCCGTGGGCATTATCTTTGACTACTGCCCAGCCCAGCGACGGCGTGGTAATATTATTCATCAGCTCGTCGGTAACCCTATGCACCTGAGGCGGGAATATGGGGCAGAGAAGAATAACACCCGCAGAATTTATCAGCATGGCATGACCGGTTTCTCCAATCCGTATCTTATGCACCATCTTGGAAATTTTTTCTATTGTACTGACAGCACGAATAATACCCGCAACGGCCATACCTTTTTCATCCATAATAGGCACTGCAACAGTTTGCAGATATTGATTATAATCAGGATCAAGATAAATTTCGCTTATATAAATATTTCCCTTTCCATTATTATAGGCTGCCTGCCACCATTTTTCATTGCCAAAATAAAGATATTTTGTTTTCTTTGCTGAGGCGACCAATACCCCTTTTGTATCCGTTACAAAAAGCTCCACATATCCTGCCATTTGCTTCTTAATCTCGGCAAGATATCTGGCAGCAGGACTATTCAGATAGGCCTCTGCATCTTGTGTCTTTTCGTTAGCCCGCAGCCACTGAACATCCAGCTTTTTGATATGCTCCTCAATTACCGCATCATCTTTAGTGAGATAAAATTTATTTGCCGATATTGCTGTGTTTCTTAAAGTAGGCGAGAGCGCTAGACCCTTTAGACTATATGCTGATTGCTCTATAACAATTTCAATATTACTGGCAATCTCCTTGGCTATCCTCACAAAGTTCTCTCCAACCGATTCTGTAAGTTCTTCCCTCCCCTGCCAATAGACCAGAGATGTCCCTATTATGATGGGAAACATCCCGACCACTAATATGAAAAGCGCAATCCTTCGCTGAATACCTTTTTTCTTTATTTTCATAATCATAATGGTAAATCCATTTTATCTCCTGCCATACAGAAAAACCAGTTTTCAAACATGGGTTTCTCGCAGAGCAGTACAAAAAATGTGCAGGCCTTTGGACGGTCTACGACAGGATTTGCCCTGTTAAAAAATCCAGCAATTTATGGCTGGAATGACATCAACAAAATTATCATTTCTTACAGAAAAAGCGGGTAAAAACCCTGCCCTTTCTAATAGGGCTTACTGCCGGTAATATCTCTGCCAATGCCAATTAAACCGATAGTATTGCCGTTTTTGTCTTCAAGCCGTGAGAGGGTAAGATTTACATAGGTAATATCTCCGTTCTTTTTCATTAGTTTGGTTTCATAATCATATATCTCTCCATCTTCCATTACCTTTTTTCTTATTCGTCTGTACTCGTTCTTATCAACAAAGAGATATTCTATCTTGCTTCCCACAATAGTTCTCTTGCTATACCCCAGTATAGTTTCAGCCTCCCTGTTAAACTGGACAATTTCATCAAAAAGCGTGGCAGTAACAATCATATCACCCGTATGCTCTAGGATGTTCTCAAGGTATTCTTTTGTCTTTTCAAGTTCAGAGGTTTTCTCCTCTACCATGGTCTTAAGCTCTTTATTGTATTTCTCAATCTGTTCCCGGGAGGTCTTCAATTCAATCACCATCTGATTGAATGAGGCAACCAACTCCCCTATCTCATCCCCCGACACCCTTTGCACGGTTTGATTCAAATCGCCCTTGGCAACACCGGCAGCGGCAACTGATAATGCCCGGATCGGTGTAATAATCCTCTGTGAAATATAGATAGATATCCCTATGCCCGCGATAATGGCAATGATAGAAAACATTACAATCTGCCATATCCCCCGCTCCATATTATTATCCGTCAGAATAGTAACCGTATCCAGCGACCGCCATGCTTCATCATACAGTCCGTCTACGCTGCTGACCAGAATTGGCTTTGCCTTATCTATTTCCCTTAGCACAGTAGCGAGATTTGCATTTCGCAGAGGAGTTGTCCATTTGAGAGACTGTTCTGTCAATCTTTTCACAGAGTTAAACTCGCTATTGATCCTTTTTAGAAAATCCTTTTCATTATCTTTTAGCCTCAATTTTTCTACATATACAATCTTCTTCTCCACATCCCTGGCTATAGATTGATAATATCCGATATTCTGCATCCGCCCCCGGATCAACGAATCACTCACCTCAACAAATTGCTTTGTAGACTGTCTCAGACCATCCACCATATCGTATTTATGTGCGTAAACCAGAATCTGATTCACCGATCTGCTAACTCTGACAAGGGTGATATAGGCAAGAATACTCATAATAAGCATCAAGATAAGAACAGCGATATAGCCTATCATTAACTTTGTCCGTATTGTAATCCTCAACCCTTCCTATCTCCTCTCTCAAATATGTGAGCTATATCCCCAAAAATAGACTCGGATTTTTGGGGAAACTGGTAAGTTGCCTGCCAGATGAGGCGGAGGCCATTTTTGCGACGAGCCGTATGTTCACCGATACGGTGAGGAGCAAAAATGCGCCGACAACGAAGTATGGCAGGCAAATCGCCAGTTTGTAAAATAGCGAAGTTTTTAATCGCTATTTTACGGTATATCCAATCTCATTTCTTTCAGCACTTTATCCTCAGGCAAGATTCCTGATTTATTTAAAGTCCAGCAAAGCTTCCACGCCCTTCTCAACGGTTATAGTATATACGGGGCTAATCTTTTTTTTATACCACATCTTCATATTATAGGTGCCGGACGGTACGTTATTAATCCTATATTCTCCACGCTTATCAGGAACAGCAAAATATGGATTCTGCAGCACCAGAATATAGCCTTCCATATCAGGGTGAATATTGCATAAAAGAACTACCTCTCCCAAGCGATTAAATGTAAATGACCTAACCACACCTTTTGGATAGGTGCCAAGATTAAATTTATACCCAGCCCATGAAGGCGTAAATATATTATTTAGGACATCATCACTATTGTGAAAATCAACGGTAGTTCCAATCAGAACAGGCAGAACATACGGAACAAATATCAGATCAATCTGGTCCATAATAGGCCGTTTCTCCGGCGGTATAAATACACCGTCTGCTTTTTCGATATACACAACTACTTTCCCCGCATCCTCTTCGGTCTTCAGTTTAACAGTTCCTCTGACAGTCTCTGCATACGATACGGCACTCAGTATGAACAGCACTGCAAACGAAGCCATATACACTAACCACGGATATTTCCTTTCATCCCCGCATCCTTGGTATGAAGATTTACAGACAGGGTTCTCTGGTGCAGCGGCGAAAGCGATGCTGCAAGATTTATTATGCTGCTTCTCCATCATGTCAACTCTTAAACCACTCCAAAAATCCATTTGAAATATCTGTGTAATCATTTTTTATAATCCGTGTAATCAAGGCTGTTGATGGCTTTTTCAACAGCCTTAATATACTAAAATTTAAAGGGCAAAAGCCAATTTAATAAGCCCCTTATCGCTACCGCCCCCTGTTGTATGCAGCACCCCTTCTATAGTAAGTTTTATATTTGTGCGAATCAGCGCCACAATACCCATAACCACCTCATCTCTCTTGTTTTCATGTTCTATATCTGCTGCATCATATCTTAATATGCCAACAAGCCATGGGTAAAGAATAATATCAGCTTCAGAAAAATAGGAGGTTACCAAAGTTTTCATGAAATCGCCTCTCGGATTATCGTGTTTCCCCTGGACAATCGCACCAAACAGATTAATGCTGTCATAATTGATGTCAAATGCAAGACCATACCGGTAAAATTGGTCATCAGTATTAAAACCCGAAATCCTATTTTCTCCATAATAACCCAATGCACTGACAGAGATTGACTTTTCTAACCCAATCTCCGGCAGACCTGCCCTCTCTTCTGTCCCAATGCCTAAGCCGTCCAACCCCAATCCTCCGAATTTGTATCCAACCTTTAGATATACATCTTTTGTTGAATTGTTATCCAAAGAGCCGCTATCCATCTTTCCTGTGCCGTTCCCATTAACCACACCAAGGGCATATGATAAGCGGCTTTTTGCCATACCGTCTATCTCTATCCCCCTTTGATCTGAAAAGTGAAAGTTGTTTTTGCCAACCTCAAAGGTGTTGGATAGATACGGCGTGTGGGTCAGACGGCGGCGATTCGAGGATGGTGTTACTGACGGTTCAAACTGGCCGATGGTTAAGTTCAAAAAATGCTTCGGTAAACCATGGTCAAACAGATTGTCAAACCGCAGAAAAAGCCTTTCTACACCTCCAAAATTATTTCCATCTTCAATCAGTGCGATGCTGCCGAGAAAAGATATGTCTTCACCGAGAGTGCCTGCTGAAAGAATTTCTATCTCATCAGGAAAGGTAAAATCATGCTTCACCCGGGAATCGGAGTCGTACCGGTAGAGTGAATTCGCCACCAAAGAAAATGGCGCACTTCCTGCAATTTCACCAGGCCATACTCCTCCGGGCCAAACCTCTTTCCATGCCTCTGCACCCAAACTGACAGGCTTTTCCTTGACATATCTCTCATCTGCATCAGGGATTTGATATCCATTTCTTCGAAAGGCTTCGCCAAAAGTATTCAATTTTGGAAAAACAATGTGACAGGTCATACAGCTTGTCTTGTATTTCCTTGCAAATGCAGGCACAGCCTCTGAGTTTGCATTGAAAAGTAACAGCAGGAGGGTGCTGAATACTATGACGCTGATAGCCTTAACCTGAAAAATACATTTAGTTTTTATTTTTCGGGGCAAACGCAAGATTTGAGCCAAAGCATGCCCCTGAAGGTTTCTATCAGGGGGCAAGGAAAAGATGGGTGAACAAAACAAAGCATACTCTTTTAGATATGTGAGTATTTGAACAGCCAGATTTGACGCAGTATTTGGCCAGAGCCTGCCCCTGAAGGTTTTTATCAGGGGATTGCGTTTGGCAGAAAATGCAAGTGCATTTTCTGGGTTAAAAGGATGTATCGCCATATTTATATTATCTACTTAACACAATGCACTGTGTCTGTGCAATGGTGTTGAGGCTGTGTATTTTACCACAGTGTATGTGAATTTATTATAAGTTATATAATCAACAGGAAAACCTTGGGGTTTTAAGTCCAGAAATGAATTGCTTTCTGGAGTAAAGGCTATTCCTGTGCTTAGACTTGAAACTCTGCAACCTTCTGTCTGGAGAAGGGTTCACCCCTTCTCCCCAAACACCTCTGCCTCAAAGGTATATATCTCGGCCCCATCTTCCCAAGCATTTGGCGGCAGGCAAGCCTTCAAGCAGGTATGTTCTAAGAATTGAGTTCTATCCCAGCAACATTCTGTAGCCACCTGGGGAAGAAGAACGCCTCTGTAATATCCCTTAACAATATACAACCCGTGTCTGCCAACTTCAATTTCAGATATGTCCTTTATCTTCTTCATCGGCGAAAGGCAGGAAATCTCAATAGAAATATGAGAAAGTTCAGATGCAACAAGCGGCACGAACCGGGGGTCATGAACAGCGGCAGAAACGGCCATATCTGCTACAGTTAAATAGAGCGGCTTGTCTGTTGTAAATACGCCTATACATCCTCTGAGTTCATGATTTTTACTGATAGTAACAAATGCCCCTCGTTTTTCCAGCAAGACAGGACTCTTCACATTAAAACAGGGAATCTTTTTTGTTTTGACATAGGATTCTATCGTCTCCCGCACAATTTTCAAGAGGAGCGATTTATCTTCGTTTGAAAGAGGCATATTATCCGTTCAAAATACATCTCCGCAAAAATTACGATATTCGCAATCAAGGCATTTGGCTTGCGATTTTACAGGCGGAGGAATTTGCTGGTAGTGTATCATTTTTCTTATCTCGCTCAACAGATTTTTAGTTTCGTCCTTTAGGTCATCACTCAAATCAAAAACCACAGCATCCTCTTCTGGAATCAAATATACAAAACCTTTTCTGATAACGTAATCATAAATATCCTCAAGAATTATAGCATAGCCCAAAAGCTGATAAAGATGATTTTTATGGGGCTGCGAGGTAGTATATTTAAAATCCACAGGATAGTACGCAGCATCCGTTTTTATGAGCAAATCCACCTTGCCGGACAAACCATATTTTTCAGAATATAATTGTTTATGAAATTCTCTCGTGCCGCTGGACAAGCCATATTCCTTAAGTTTCCTTCTGTTTTCCAATCTGTCTATCTTATCCTCTGCTATCTTTCCATATTCCATCTTAAAGGTTGTCTTTTTATCAACAGGCATAACATAGTTATAGAACACAACCCTTTGACAATAGACAAACTGTTTAATGTCGCTAACCCTAATCTGAATCATCTCTATTTTCCTGTATGAGTTCCCTTTTGGCAGTGATGTCTTTTTCACAAACAGGGAGCATAAGGAGTTTTCCGGCTTTATCGCCAATGAGAAAGGAAAGCTTTAAAAAAAGTTCTTCACGCTTATTTTTGCCCAACATGCCTGAAAATCCGCTGAATTGAATCCTTTGAAGCCCATAGTCTTTGCAGGTCTCTGCTACCTTATTGCGGATGCCGTCGTCTTCTATGTCATAGAAAATATAAACAGTATGCTCTTCCATATCACCACTTGAACCTGAATGCCTTATACTTTCTTCTGCCGCTCAAAAAAGCCGATAGATTTCTTGCCTGTATCTGGATAATAGACCTGATTCTATATTTCTTTCCTTCAAATACCTCCTGGCTTTCCAGCCTCTCTATAATTTTGCTTCCTATCGCCTTTCTTGTTTCCTCTTCAATCAATCCATTTTTCATGTCAATGGATTCCCCGAGGTTGATATGGGCAATTACAACCTTATCAACAACAGGCTGGCGGAATTCCTCAATCAGGTCCAGAACAAGAGACGGCTTGCCGGGCCTGTCCACATGCAGAAATCCCGCAAACGGCTCAAGACCTGCATTTATAATTGCGCCCCAGACATGCGAATAGAGAATGCCATAACCATAATTTAAGAGAGAGTTTACCTTATCCACTGCCCCTCTTGTCTCGCGGCCGAAAAACTCAACCTTTCCTGCAATAATCTCTTTGACCGCGCCCCAATATAATCTGCCTGATATACCCTCTATTGCCATCAAACCACCTCTTGCATTTTCAATATTTTGCCCGTCAATATTATCTACCTGCCCGCTCATCTTTTTAATATCATCAGCAATCCCTTCAAGTTTATTAAATCTGTCAATATCTACGGTCTTAATATACTTGCCAAAATATCTTATAAGCCTTTCCTGATTTACAATCTTTCCTTCTACAACCGCCTTTGAGAATTCAAGCCCCCTTTCATCATTAAACGCCATAATCTGCTCTCTTCTGGATACAACCGTTGCAGAGAGCATGGGCGAGGAAAGCATTGCATATGGTTTGCCGCTATTTGTCAAAAAATTCAGCCTTATCCCCCTTTGGCATAACTCTTCAACAAGGTCGGAAGATAATGACACGCCCCTTGAACATACAATAACCTCATTCAGTCTGAAAAAAGGAAATTCATAAATAACCTTACTGCTCTTTTTTACAATAAGGCGCTCACTTTTCTTGCTCAGGAAAATACCAAAACCTGACAGAACTATCTGCGAGGAATCTCCGCTCTGTATAAGCGAAATCCCATTGTCAATGAATATTTCGTCATCAATACTTTTGTCAATCAGTTGTGGAATTGGCTCTGCTTCTCCTGTAAAGAGATTGAACTGTGCAGGCGGAAGTTTTTCTGCTGGTTGGTATTCCGGATGAATGCGGAGGATTTTTGATGTTTCATTATCCATATAGACCTCCCTAAATAAACACTTGAATTTCCAGAAAAGATAGTGTAAACATATATCAGTTTGAACTTTATTGCAAATGCGTTTTGTTACAGTTAAGGCTCTTTGAAAATATGGCGTGAAACTGAGAATCCACAGCGGCAATACCGATGCCGACACGGAGTTACAGTTAAGGCTCTTTGAAAATATGGCGTGAAACATCCGACCCTGATGACACAGATGAAGTCTGTTGGAGGTTACAGTTAAGGCTCTTTGAAAATATGGCGTGAAACAACGGCACGGTTCTGGATGCGCGGGGATTTACCTCAGTTACAGTTAAGGCTCTTTGAAAATATGGCGTGAAACCGTTCTTGTTTTGCTGGAAATTCAAAGGGTTTATCAGAAGCAAATCGCAAAATTTCCGAAAATATATTTTTTGAATTAAACCCATAGGGGTTTGCGAAATTCAAAAGAGCCTTAATTGTAAAACGCCTATACAGTGAAGGGATATACGCTTGGGTTTGTCCAGCCTGAGCCTCTATGCCAGAAATGGCGCCTTTATTGTGGGTTAGGACATTTAATTTTAAAAACTATTCAGCATTGTTTGCTTTTGTCAGCTTGGTGGCCAAGACAGTCCTTGTTTTTCCATCACTGCCAACAACTGCTTCTATTGTAGGAGATGTTCCGAGTTTTTTTATTCTATAGATTGTGTCTTCACCTTCAACTGTAACCATATCTCTTCGTTTTAAGGTAAATGAAACTCTCCCATTAGGCTGCGGTGGTGGTTCTATGAGGTGTTTTGACAGTCTTGGATTCTTTCGCTCGTATGCTTTTTTCTTACCTTTTTCATCAAGATAAACATCCACGCCAACATTATGGACATTCGTCTTAAAAACATTATTATTGATTCTTATCATCTGCCCTGGCCCGGTTCCTTTAATGGTGCATTTAAGGCTCATAACCATTTCATTCTTCTTAATGCAGAAACCTGCTTCCTTTGCTTCCTTGTCTGTCAAACATTTTCCTTTTTTTGTATCAAATCGTTTAAAAGCCTCTTTTAGCTTTTCACTATATGCCTCGGAAATAACATCGTCTTCTTTACCGCACTCAATCTCTGTAACCATAAATCTTCTGGTAATAATGCCCTTCTTATAAGACAGCGGGTTTCTATCATGCAATGCAGAACCCTTGCTGCCCTTATCCCTCGTAAATTTCTTTGTTTCAATCGTCAGATGCTTATTTGGGTCAAACTCATTGCCTTCCTTGTCAACGGGCTTGTGCAACGGATCCGGCGAACCGTTTTTATCGGTCTCCCATCTTGATGCAAGGATTACCGCATCAAGGGCATGATGCTTGTCGTCAGCCTGCTTTTTGATAAAATCCGGCCACCACTTTCTGAAATGCGCGGTTTGATACCCGTGTTTTCTGTCAATAATCAGATCCTGATTTTTGGTCTCCTCTCTTAACCTGTCCCTCATATGTCGCCAGCCTATAGAGGCATGAGACATATATTTATTGAAATCCAAGGTCTGGTGGCTATTTGCATTTTCAAGGATTTTGATTTTCAAATCGTTATAAACGGCAAACTTCCTTGTAACCCTGCCTATCTTTCTTCTAACAAATTTGGGCTTTAGATTTTTCTTTATAGCATCAATTATTCCAGGTATCGGAAATTTCCCGGCTTCTTGAGGAGTTCTCCCCTTCTTATCGCCATTACACTTCTTGCACGATGCCGCCATGTTAGCATAAATATTCAATCCTCCGGCAATTACCGGAAATATGTGGTCAATCTCCATGTTTGATTCATTTATTTTCGCACCACAGTAGACACATTGGCCGTTTGTTTCTTTTATAAGCCTTTGCCTCAAACCCAGTTTTTCATCCGAATTTGCATCTTGACCATCATCGGATGTTTCCTTCTTTTTCCCTTGCGTCTTTACTTCTATGTCAAAATTATTGGTCTCCATCACAACCTTGCCGAATTGATACCGCGGCAAAACCTCGTCTTTTATGACCGCAAGCACATTTTCAATCTTTGTCTTTAAAGACGGCGCAAGCCTGAAAACCTTTCTTCCCTCTTTTGTATGTTCAGTATGTTCAAGGATATGCTTCTTACAAAAAACCGTCCTGCCTGAAAGTTTCTCGTTATAAGCCATGTCTCTGATTTGCTTTCTTATCTCGCTGTTTACCTTGTATGTTTTAAACATCTCGTCAACATCTTCTTTTTTCTTTTCAAGAAGCGCAGTTTTAAGTTTATTCCTGTCTGCTTGTTCCATAGGCAGCCATCTGATTTTATCCTCTAACAGCAAGTCCCTCGCGTTTTTTCTGAGAGGAGTGTTTTTTCCGCAGCCTTCAACCTTGCACTTGGTCAAAATTCTATTATTAAATCTTTTTGGCCGATACTGCTTATTAAAAATTCGCTCAACCCTTTTAATCTGCTCGCCTGCCGCTCCTCCTTTAGACATTGCCTCACGAACATCTTTTAAAACTTCTTCCCTGTGCCTTGAATTTCTTTTTGTCTCTTCCCACTCCTTTTTCTCTTTTTCCCATAGTTTTCTATCTTCGGCATCCATTGCCTCTATTTCTTCGGGAGTCTTTTCTTTAGGTATATCGGCGTAATCATAACCTCTCTTATGGGCAAGGCCGTAAGCCGTTTTAAATATTGCTGTGGATTCGTTATATCCAATACTTATTAGATAGTCTTTGAGTTCTCTCAAACGCTTCTTTTTGGTTTGAGCGGTTCTTCTGATGCCTCTCTGCTCTCTGCGGCCTTTGAGAATATCAGCGACATCGTCCCGCATCTTTACTGTGCGGGCATACAAGACCTGATTATGTCTTCGGTCAACAATCGCAAGACCTGTATATTTGCCGCCGTAATCAATTCCTAAAACAATTTCTCTTTCCATTTTTATTTACCCTTGATTATGACAAATGCTGTGGCAAATAATACTTATCATATGCTCTTTGAAATATCAACATCACAAAAAATATTTGAAAACCAATAAAAAGATGATTTAATGAACCTATGAAAAAAGAGTCATTAAGATATTTGGAGAATGCAAAGGCAATATTAAAGAAGTCTCCTATAGAAGATAATCGTTATTCAGATGTTAAATATGTAAAATCTGCTTGCGGAGTAGCATATCTTGGTATCCTTGAGGCAATAAATGAGATGTTGTTAAAAAAAGGAGTTACAAAAAAGATTTGTCCAAAAAGGTAGAGGAATACTGGAAGGCTTTTCAAAAATATGTATCTGCGCACAATGGAACGCTTTTAAGGCAGTTTGATGATATTGATGCAGGATACTATAGGGGGCTTTTGCACAGTACAGATAGTGTTAAAGGCGCTTTAAAATTAGCAAAAGAGTTTATTGATAAGTCTCATTAAAACTCAAATACCTTCCACCCAGTCTTTAAACCTGGGCGGTTATTTCATAAACCCAGTTGAGGCTCTGCCGCGCAACAATATAAAAGCTCTGCGCCCATGCAAGAGGCACATTCCAATTTTCCCTTCCATAGGTGTAGAGTTCAGGCACCTTGCCGTCTTCTGTCATTACCGATTCAAGTTTCTCAAGGTACATCTCTGCCTTATCTATCTGCTCCTGGGGTTTGCCAAAGATATTGCCATTTTTTATGCTGCGCTGTGCAAGTTTTGAATAGACTATGCTGAGCCATGCAAACCCTAAAGGCCACTCTGCCTCATTGCCAACAGGATTATCGTGGCTTGCATTAAAATATTTATCACCGGGATACCTTATGACACCATTTCTTCTAACAAGTTCGTTTTCTATGTTACGAAGTATCTGCTTAATCTGCATTTCTGATGCAATATTATACGGCCAGATAAGACTCAACTGCGCCATATCATACTGCCTGGATGCTGATTCACATGGCAGTATAGTATCCAGGCTTTTTCGTCCCATTTCAATAAACTCCTCGGGTATGGAAAGAAATCTGTGTATATCAACCTGGCTTGAATATTTTGAATGGTAATATCCATCGTCATGCCACATGGTAAGGCCAGCAAGGACTGAACCTATGCTGGATGCATGAACTTCAGGGCCTTCTTCCCACACGCCAAAATCAGGGTCAGAATGCCATCTTACCGTTATGAGGTAGAGAACTATGTCTCTCAGGAGAATCAGGGTCTCCATCTGGTCTGTGGTTAGCGGGTTATAACCCTTTTTCATAAGGTCGCCGGTCTTATAGAGAAACAGACCCAGTATGTCCAGTTGATGATGTCCCCATTCACGGGTTATCTCTTCCAATGTAATAGGGTGAACCCTTGCATGGATTACCTCTCCGGCACAGCTTCCAAGATAATGGCGCTTTCTTGCCCCAAGCAGTATCTTGTGCTGATATTTGTGAAATATCCTCAGGATAAGCCTGTAGCTTTCTATCATCTTATCATATGCGCCAATATACTCATTGGCATAGGTTGCATACATTATGTCTCTGAGCCAGAATACGTTATATTTATCTCCGCCATTTTGCCCGTGATAAGGCGAAGAGATATAACCGCCGTTAAGTTGTCGTAGTTTTTCCAAGTGATAATATGCAATAGATAATTTATCCCGCGGCGATAGCTCTTTAAAGGGCTTGCCTTGAAGAAGTCTTTCAACCGCCTTATCTTCAAGTGAGATTGTTTCCAGTCTGTAGACCATATAGTCGCTTCGCTCTATTGCAAAATGCAAAATGTAAATTTAAAATTTGCATTTTACAACCTTCAATTTTCAATTCAACATTCTTCTGGAATGTTGTTTACACCAGACACTCAATGGCTGCAACTGCGGCCTTTATGGCATTTTGCTCGCCTTTTTTAAGGGCATGCCTTGTAATCTTTCCTATACTACCCTTGTTAACCACACCCGTAATACATCCGCCTCGAAGCCCCATCGAGGCTGTCAAAGTCAATATGGTAGAGGACTCCATCTCGTAGTTTAAAACATGGAGCATCTTCCATTCCAATGTTGCCCCTTCAAATCGCCTGAGTATGTACTTCCTGAAAGAATCCTTCCTCTCTTCCCCTGGATAAAAGGTATCTGAAGATGCAGTAATGCCCACATGATATTTAACCCTGGTCTTTTTTGCCCCCTTAATCAGCGCATCTATTACCTGATAATGTGCAACAGCAGGGTATTCAATAGGCGCATAATGAGTTGATGCGCCATCCAGTCTGACAGAGCCTGTTGTGATGACGCAATCTCCTGTATTTATGTAATCCTGAATAGCCCCTGTTGTCCCTACTCTTATAAAGGTAGTCACGCCAAGCTGTGCCAATTCATCTACTGCAATAGATGTAGAAGGGCCGCCTATCCCAGTTGATGTTACAAGTATCTTTGCTTTATCTATATCTGCAAGAAAGGTGCAAAATTCTCTTTTTGCTGCAAGTCTTTTAAAACCTTTTCCAAATATTCTGGAAATATATGCTGCAATCTTTTCAGACCTTGCAGGGTCGCCGGGAAGCAGGGCTGTCGTTGCACCCTGTATCAGCTTTTTATTAAGGTCCAGATGATAGACATTAGCCATATATGAAATTTTAGATTTACGATTTTGGATTTAAGATTTTTAACTGTAAATATACCTTGCTGCCTATGCCTTCCTTAAATATATCTTTATGGTCCTATCAGCATCTTCTTTTACTTCTAAAAGCTCGTTACCTGTGCTTTGCGCCCATACGGGCAGGTCTCTTTTTGAGACAGGATCATCTGTCAGAACTTCAAGAACCTGCCCGAATTCCATCTGTTCTAGTGTAAGGGCTGTCTTCACAGAGGGCATGGGACAGGCTAAACCTCTTGCATCAAGTGTTTTATCGATTGTATACTGTGTCATTGTCATAACCTCAAATAAACAAATTTATATTAGATTCCTTTGCTATGGAAAGATATGATACGGCGCCTATAACATCTTCACATTCGTCAATAAAGTCCTCTTTTTTAAGCCCCATAACAGTCATGCTCATTTCACAGGGATAAAATTTTACTCCCATCTGATGAGCTGTCTGGATAAATTCATGCAAGGAAGGCACCCTCTTTTGAGACATCATCACCTTAAGCATCGCAGGGCCCATACCGAGCATATTCATCTTGGAAAGCGCCAGCTTCTTTGCATGGCCATAGTTCATAATGTTCAGCATCTTCTGCATCCAGTTCTGGCCTTTTATAAGACCGCCCTTTTTCTTAATTACATTAAGGCCCCAGAATGTAAAGAATATATTTACCGGCATACCCATAGATGCCGCTGCCGTGGAGATTACAAAGGCTGCGGTAGCCTTATCTAAATCCCCGCTGAAAAGCACAATGGTTACAGAACCTTTATTTTTTGTTTGTTCAGCCATAACTTATAACCTTCCTTTCTATTTTTAAAGCTACTGCTTATATAATATGTTAAAAGACGGCTTATATTCAAGCCCCAAAAATAGACCCAAAAATAGACTTTGATTTTTGGGGAAACTGGTAAGTTGCCTGCCAGACGAGGCGGAGGCCATTTTTGCGACGAGCCGTATGTTCACCGATACGGTGAGGAGAAAAAATGCGCCGACAACGAAGTATAACAGGCAAATCGCCAGTTTGTAAAATGGCGAGGTTTTTAATCGCTATTTTACGGAATAGACATTGATTTTTTACGGTCAAGCCTTTCTTAAATACCTTGCAGATGCTTCTTGACTCTTGCTGCAGCCTCCCTTTTTCCCAAAAGCACAAATACCTTCTCTAACTCAAGACCCTTTACCTTTCCGGTAAGTGCAGCCCTTATGGGCATAAGAAGCCGTTTGCCGCTTGCGCCTGTTTTCTGCTTAATTGCTGTGATAATCTTTTTATAGGTATCAGCAGTTAAGCCTGCCTCTTTTTCTATTTCCTCTGCTAATATCAGTAATATTTCCTTGGCAGGCGGCTCGTCTAAAATCTGTTCTGCCTCTTTTTCAAGAACAGGTTGACTTAAGAACGGCAAAAGAATATCAGGAATCTCCTTTAAGCTGACCGCATCACCTTTTACAGCCCCTACAGCAATCCTAAGCCATTCCCTTGAAACACCTTCTGCAAAATACGGCTCTACAAGATTCAAGAGCCTCTCGGTATCGGTCTTTTCTATATATGCCCTGTTAAATGTCTTAAGCCTTTCTATATCAAATATGGCAGGAGACCTGGAGAGCCTTTGCAAAGAAAATGATTTAATCGCCTCATCAAGCGACAGAAGTTCTTTGCCAGGCGAAAAACCGAGGTGGCAGAGGTGATTTACAACAGCTTCCGGAAGAAATCCAGATTCCTTTAAGTCATTGATAGATGCAACACCGTGCCGTTTGCTCAAAGGTGTCTTGTCAGGACCAAAGATTAATGACATATGTGCATATTCCGGAACAGGAAAACCGAGAGCTTCAAAAAGCAGAATCTGCCTTGGCGTATTTGAGAGATGGTCTTCTCCACGGATAACATGAGTGATTTCCATTAAGGCGTCATCTATGACAACAGCAAAATTATACGTAGCAATGCCATCTGACCCTACAATGATAAAATCACCAAATACCGCACCATCAAATAAAAGTTTCTTGTGAACCTTATCTTCAAAAACAACGGCATTTTCAGAAACCTTAAATCTTAAAACAGGTTTTATATCTTTTGGCCTATCATCCTTTGAAAGCGTCCTGCATCTGCCGTCATATTTAGGAGGCCACCCAGCTTTTATCTGCCTTTGCCTCACTTCTTCTAATCTTTCATGGGTACAATAACACGGATATACCCTGCTTTGAGCAATAAGCCTGTCTGCATAATCTTTATAAATGCCAAACCTCTCTGACTGACGGTAGGGACCAAAAGGACCTTTTTTATCAGGGCCCTCATCCCAATCAAGACCCAACCATTTAAGGTCTTCCAATATAGACTGCTCAAATACCTTTGTCGAACGCTTTGTATCTGTATCTTCTATCCTTAAAACAAATTGTCCGCTTTGCTGTCTTGCAAAGAGCCAATTAAAAAAGGCTGTTCTTGCATTTCCTATATGTAAGTATCCTGTTGGGCTTGGAGCAAATCTTACCCTTATTTTATTATACGCAGTCATGCTTTCATTATCAGTACACAGGCATAAGCAGCCATGCCTTTGCCTGTGCCTGCAAAACCAAGGCCTTCTGAGGTTGTAGCTTTTATGTTTATCTGTGATGTATTACAGCCAAGTATTTTGGCGATATTTTCTACCATAGATGGGATGTGTTCGGCAAGGTGGGGTTTCTGGGCAATGATTGTTGAGTCAATATTGCAGATGGCATACCTTCTTTGTCTCAACAGCTCTGAAACCTCTGCTAGCAGTTTAAGGCTGGATATGTCTTTATATTCCATGTCTGTATTGGGAAAATGTTTCCCTATATCGCCTTCTGCCAATGCACCAAGGATAGCATCACACATAGCGTGTAAAAGCACATCTGCATCAGAATGACCGAGCAGACCCTTTGCAAAGGGTATCTCCACACCTCCCAACACAAGCCTCCTGCCGTTTACAAGCTTATGGACATCATAACCGAAACCGATTCGCATAAATCAAGAAGTAAGAGGCAAGAGGCGAGAGCAAGATTTTTCTTGTTTCTTGCTTCTGACTTCTTGCTTCTGCTTTTCAATATTCCCTTTCCCACCGCCAAATCCTCTGGTGTTGTTATTTTTATATTCTCATAAGAACCCTTAACCACAGCTACTTTATGCCCCAGCCTTTCAACAAGCATACAGTCATCTGTTCCAATAAAACCTTGTTTTGCAGCCAAATGGTGCGCCCGTTTAAGTATATCAAACCTGAATGCCTGCGGGGTCTGTATAGCCCATAACTCTTCTCTCTGCAATGTTTTTTTTACAAACCACGAAGAAACCTGTTTTATAGTATCTTTTACAGGAACTGCAATGGTCGCCGCTCCGCACTTTTGAGCTGCTTGGATTACCCTTTTTATCATATCTTTTCCAACAAACGGCCGAACAGCATCATGCACCACAACCATATCCCATTCATTGCCGGCTGCCATAATGCCTGACATTACAGAATCCTGCCTTTCCTTTCCGCCGCGTATAATCTTTAACACCTTTTCAAATCCAAACCTTTTTACTATATTCTTTAAACAAAAATCTTCATCGCCTTTAGCTGTTACTATAATGATTGAGTTTATAGCCTTGCTATATTCAAATGGCAGAATAGCATGGACAAGAATAGGCTTGCCGGCAAGAATCAGATAGGGTTTTTTTATTTTAGACCCCATTCTTTCACCTTTACCTGCCGCAGTAATAATAGCAATTGTCTTCACCTTTTCTCCAAAAATAAAGGGTTAGAAGTTAAAGAGAGAGACTTGCTTTCTTTGCAGTCCCTGACCCCCTGACCCTAACCCCTGCTTATTAGTTGCTTGCCTGATAATATAATTCCGGCCCGAGTTCTTGCTTGAGTTTCGAAAATATCATGCTTCTGGTCTGTAAAACGCTGGTTGCCGCTACAGGGGACATCAAGTTTATCTGCTCGGCTAAAAATAACTGCTCGATAAGGTAAATATGATAAGCAAGGCGCACGTTGCATTTAGCACTTACTTTTCACCTCCCCACCAAGTTCTAATTCAAAACCTTTATTTTGTATTCCGGATTATTAATTTCTATGAACCGCATCACAACTGCAGGACAAAATTGCGCTCAGATTTGGGATAGATTTGGACACTCTGATTGAGCAAAACCGCAAGCATAGTAGAACTATGTTGAGGATTTTGCGATTGAAGAGTGTTCAAAGATAGCCCGAAGATGAGATGCAAGATGTTCAAGTTGTTTTTGCGCAAGCCCTTAGGCAAGGAATTTGTTGTTCAACAGCCTGCTGCAACCCCACTTAAAATACAGAGCAGATGAAAACACACTTTAGCACTTCTTTTACACATCCATAATTTTATGGATTTCAGCCTCTATCTTATCTTCCGGCATCTTTCTGACTATTGAAAGTTCTTTTACTAGAAGGGTCTTGACAGTATCAAGCATCCGCCGCTCACCAAAGGAAAGCTCTTTGTCTGTTTTTAGGAGATACAGGTCCCTAAAAACCTTTGCCACTTCCATAACACAACCTGTTTTGACCTTATCCATGTATTCACGATATCTCCTGTTCCATGTCTGTTTGTCCACTACAGGAATATCGTTTCGTTCTTTTAGAATCTCGTAAACCTTTGACGCCGTGTCTCTGTTTATTACCTTCCTAAGACCTACTGCCTTTTCATTGGCTATCGGCACCATAATGGTTGCACCACTGCCCAATACCCGCATAATATAAAACTTCTGATTTTCACCGCCTGATATTTCCTTGGCTTCAACTGATTCAATGCTCCCTACCCCATGACCTGGATATACTGCTATGTCTCCAATCTTAAACATTTTTTCACCTCGCTTAGATTAGATTTTAAGCAGACTTCTATGATTGTTTCTTAACAAAAATGAATATATCTCCTCAATGATGTTGCTCAACGATTTCTTTCAAAATGTTATGCTAAGCGCCTGTTTAGGCGCTTAATAAAATAAAAGGATTATGAAATAATTAAGACAGGTTTAGTGTAACAAATTGGCATTTACGCAACAGTCTTTGAAGTAAACCTTATTTAAACGATAGCAACAATACCACAACAATCCTCTAAAGTCAAAAGATTTTTAAAATCCGGCCATTGCTGTATATTCTGCTGTCTATACAATATATTTAAGCTTCCACCACTTGTAAACAACATCATGCCAAAAGCAAGACATTATTCACAGTTATTTTGCCTTATAACTCCCAACGACCTTTAAGTCTCCAAGAACCTCCTCCTTGTGGGGCGCATCAGCCATATAATCAGTCAAATCAATACCGGCGTAATGCTCAAAGTGCAAGCCATCAATAAATAACGGGCTTGCCGTTATATCATAAACCTTGCCCTTGTAGGCAAAATATATCGGCTTTCCTTTCCGGCTCCCATCATACTGCTTTAATTCTTCTTCTGTAAAAACCTTCACTTATAACCTCCTTATTATAGCGGATAGCGTATAGGAAAAGCGCATAGCATTGTCTTTCCTACTTCTCTATCCGCTACGCTATACGCTACTCTAAATACATTCCTGTTACCTTAAAATTAAAATCATAGTTTAATATATTTGACCAATCTATACCCTGGGCAGTGGAACGGGTATCATCCGCATCACCATAGGGATTGCCTGGAATATAGAACCAGTTTACAATTGCATCCTTTGACTTTCTTAATATTATCCAGTAACGACCTGGCGTTAAAATCGGATTATCAAAAGATTCTTTTGCAAATCTAAAAGGAAACCACTGGTAGCCGGGAAAGTATTTGATGGTGTCAAGATTAAGGGGAAAGCTTCTTAAGCCTTCCATACCAGGCTTTCCTTTATCATCTTTTACCACGTCTACCCAGAGACTGCCGGCCATACCTCCAAATTTGTGCATTGCAAGATTTATCTCTTCCATCTTCAATGGCCTTGCAGTTGCAAATGCCTGGGCATAAGTATATTCGGATGTAACATATTCTGCTGTTTCCTTGTCCAGCGTTTTATAGCCCTGTTCCTCTCCTTTGGTCTTGGTAAATATATCTATCATTGAGGGAAAACCTATATTGCCGAACTCAACCCTTTCCATGGCCTTAGGTTTGGGCGTTGGTTTTTCCGGCTGAGTAATTTCTACAACTGGCTTTGCAACATGGGCAATAATTGCATTGGTGAGTATATAGTTGGATGGATTTGATTTTATATCTTTTAAGGAGAGCTTTATATCATCTCTTAAAAAATTTGCCTGTATATCCTCTCTGAACGGCGGAAGTGTTGGTGAAGCAAGCCATGAATCATTTATATCTTTTGCATCAAGCCCAACTGTCTGCTTTATGTGCCTCGGGCTTACGAACAAATGACTCTGCTGGGCATCATAGGGAACCCAACCAATATCAGGGTAGTAGACCTCAAGCCATGCATGACCGCCCTGGCCTATGCTTTGTACAAGCGTCCCGTTCTTAAGCGGCACCTTCCATGATTTGCTCAATGTGATTCCACCCACAATCCTTGCAGGTATGCCAACAGCCCTTAAAAGGGCAATGGACAGGTGAGAAAAATTCTGACAATTGCCTGTTCCGGTATTCAGGGTATAGATAGCATCGTATTGCGGGGGATTAGTGGTATATTTAACATTATCAACTACCCAGTTCAAAATCTGTATTACGGCTGCCTCTTCTGTCTTTGCTCCGTTTACCAGACCACCGGCCAACTCCTTAATTTTTATATCATCTGTCTGCGTAAGCGATGTGGAAGCAAGAAATCTCCTTTCCTTTGCATCGATGTCCTTTAATGGAAATGGTGCTGCACTTGTCAGCTCTTTAAGACCGATATTCATCGTAACGGTAAATTTCCCGCTTATACTTGCGTTTCCATTTATATTGAGCCATGTAACCTTGGTAAATTTATTGCCAAAACCGTCTGTCTCTGTTTCCACGGATGTTGGCTTAGGATTATATGCAAGATTATAATTCCTAACCTCTTGATTGACCGTCGAACTTGTAAAGGATGTAGGGCTGGCAAAGCGAAAAACAAGTTTCTTAAGCCCCGAAGGCTGAATTGTAAAACCCTGATTCTGTTCAACCTCTATTGCCTCGTTCATGGCACCTTCGAGGATTATTGTTGAAGCAAAAGATGATGTTGCAAAACAGGTTAAGGTTAAGATTAAGGTCAAGAAAAAACATTTTCCCATCTCAACCTTAGCCTCAGCCTTAACCTGAAAAATGCATTTAGTTTTTATTTTTCGGGGCAAACGCAAGATTTGAGCCAGAGCCTGCCCCTGAAGGTTTTTATCAGGGGATTGTGTTTGCCAAAAAATGCAACTGCATTTTTTGGGTTAACCTTTATTTTCGCAATTCGCATAATTATCCTCTTGATATAAAAAACCGCCTGATCTTGTCAAGGATAGCCTTGGACTTGTCCTTCTGTCTTTCAATTAGTTCACTCTCTGTCATAGCCCTTTTTCTTACTTCCTCTAATTCCAACGACCTCACCGCAACAAGCTCACTCAATTTTTCCATTAAATCCGGATTATTTCTAAACACATCACGAAAACCTCTTGAATCAATTACAACAAGCACAACATCCCTTTTTGCAACAGCAGTAGCTTTCCTCTCTTCTCCCGTAAGAAGACTCATCTCACCAAAGAACATTCCTTCCTCAAGGGTTGCCACATAACTATCCAATACTTTCTCATCTTTAATGAAAATATCTACGGCGCCCTGCTTTATAAAATAGCATGTGTCCCCTTTATCCCCTTGTTTAAATATAGTTTCATTCTCGCCATATATCTGCATAATTGCAGTATCAGCAACTTTTCTTATTTCCGCATCTTTTAATGGCTTCAAAAAATCTATCCTCTTTAGGCAGCCCTCAACATCTTCACTCACAGCTTCTTTGGTTGCCATCTGATGTTGATACACCGTCCTTATGGGAAACGGAATCTCAATTTCGTTACGTTTAAACGCATACCACACATTATACTGCAGGCTGCTCTTCGCCTTTAAAATAGCACCATAATCGTTGATCCATGCCCTCAATCTATATTGAATTGAAAAATCTCCAAATGTAATAAGATAAACCTCAGGAGATGGGTCTTTAATAACATAAGGATTTTCAGATGCCACCTGAAGCAGAACTTCCTTAACCTTATTGGGCGGATCCTTATAGCTTGCACCCATATCTATATTTATAATATGGCGCGGACTTGGATAGGTATAATTTTCCACTTGCCCTTCGGAAAGGAGTTTGTTGGGAATATACATATAATCATTGGAAAATGTTAAAAGCCGTGTAGTCCGCCATGTAACATCCATAACACGTCCCTTATTTCCGGCAATATTCACCCAATCTTCTTTTGCCACAATCCTCTCGGCGTTTATCCATATGCCGGTGAAAAGATTTTTTAATGTCTCCTGCAGAGAAAGGGCAATAATACCGGTAAGTACAGCAGAGGTTGTAAGGAGTGGCGTTAAATCTATTCCAGCCAAACGGTGAAGCAAGTAAATAGCGGCGATAAAATAGAGTATAAGGCTTATGAGCGTCTTGAGCAATGGTACGACGGTGAATCGCTTTAAGAAGCTAAGAGGGGCATCAACAATAAGCCATCTTATAAAAAATAATACACCGAGGGCAACAAAGAGGGTGACCGCCTTGTTTATTATATTTTCACCCTGAGGAGGCAAAGCCCCTTTGCCTACAATAAGAATAATATTAAATGCAGCTGCAAGAAGAAAGAAGAGTATAACAACTGCCAGAGGCTTCCAGATACCAGTCTTTTCAGAAGGTGTAAGATTAGTTGATGAGATGTTTGGATTCACCATATGATAAATTTACGATTTTAGATTTACGATTTTAGATTTTTTAAATCACAATTCGTAAATCGTAATTCGTAAATCATTTCGTCTTTGCAACATACACACCATCCCAATCAGGAGAGGGAGGCGCTTTGAGATAATCCTCGCATCTTTGAACATATAAATTGGCTGGACCGTCTTTGGGAAATTTATGCAATATGGCATCAAACCCTGCCTTTGCCTCTTCAAATCTGCGGCTTTTATAAAGAGAAAGGGCTTGAGAGAAAGAAACGGCAATCTCAACCTTTACTGCATCACCCGGAAGAACATCCATCAACTCATAAATCGCCACAGGTTTCTCCTTCCCCTTTACCCTAACCATGTCGAGTTCTCTGAACAGAAAATCATTTTGCACCAGCTTCTGAGTGCTTTCTGTTGCAATTATTACTGTACCATATACCTTATTCATTCCTTCAAGCCGCGATGCAAGATTTACCGTATCCCCAATTGCAGTGTATTCAAAACGCAGGTCGCCGCCCATATTTCCTATAACCGCATCGCCTGTGTTGACACCCACACCTATGCCGAGCGGCGGGTGACCTTTTTCCTTCCACTCTTGGTTCAATTTTTCCAATTCTTTCACCCATCTAAGGGCAATAATACAACCCTTCTTTGGATGGTCTGAAAGATCAAGGGGCGCATTGCAGAGAACCATAATGGCATCGCCTATATATTTATTCAAGGTTCCGCCCTCTTCCAGAACTATATTAGTCATAGGGCTCAGATATTCATTTAATATGGCAACCAATTCTTCAGGAGAAAGTTTCTCTGATAAAGTTGTGAACCCCCTGATATCTGAGAATAAAGTGGTTATCTCCCTTTTCTCCCCTCCGAGCTTTAGTCTGTCAGGGTCTTTTAATATCTCAGAAACAAGTTCAGGAGAAACCATAAGTGCAAATGCCTTTTTCAGATAACGTCCCTTGCTTTCCACAACAATGTTTCTATATGCCTCTGCCAGAAGGTATGCAAGGAATAAGCTAAGAAATGGATAGACTGCACTTGGAATAATATTGTATGAAGAAAAAAGGTAGAAATTGGTAAGTATATGAAAGGAAAGGAAGCTGAGAAATATGGCAAGGCTTATAAATGTCCGGTGAACCCATGTAAGGGCCAAGCATAGGCCAATGGGTAAAAAAATCATTAAAAATATATCTAAGGCAATGACCCTGTTATCATATGTTAAAAATCTTCCTTCCAGCACATTGCCGGCAACTGTTGCATGAACCTCAACTCCTGGATATATCGGATCCAAAGGTGTCACTCTCAAATCATATATCCCTTTTTCTGTTGCACCTATAAAAATTATCTTGCCTTCAATAGCCTCTTTGGGCAGTTCACCCTTGATAATATCAACTGCCGAATATGTTGGAAATGTCCCGCCACTGCCGTAAAAATTTAACGAAAAGCGGCCATATTCATCCACTGGCAGCCTTTTATCATTTATAAAAAGGCTGTCCACACCGTAGGACGCAATGTTTAAAACAATATCTCCTTTCAGATAATGCTTAAGCGACTCAAGCGCAAGGGATGGATATAGCTCCCCCTCATACAAAAAAACAAGCTGAGATTTCCTTATTACCCCGTCATTTTCATCAGGAAAAATATTAAACAGGCCGAATCCAATCGCCCCTTTTCCAACCGCAGGAATATTTGTTTCAATGCCGGGAAGTTCAGGAACCGGAATGGAATCAACCTCTTCTATCATCTTTACTAATTTTATCTTTGAGCGGTCTAGTTGATTCATGGCCTCAGGGTCAGGAGCCTTGTTTGCCTCTTCCCTTAAAAAATAGCCCATTACTATATTCCCGGCTTTTTTTACGGCATCTCCAAGGCTTCTATCCCTTTCTTTTGTTTCAGGCTCTGAAAAAACTATATCAAATGCTACAACCTTTGCCGGTTCCAGACCTTTGACAAGCTTTGCCATAGTTGCTCTTGACCACGGCCACCTTCCAAGCTCATTCACACTCTTTTCATCTATAGCAACAATAGCCACTTCCGTGACGGGGGACACCTTTCCCCGCGCCTTGAATCTGGCATCGCTGGCTATCTGGTCAATCCCATTAATAAAAGGAGGTTTTATCTTATAAATGACTAATGCAAACACAGATGCGAATATTCCGCACAAGAGAAAAATCCATAATTTATTGCCGATAAAACCTGAGCCTTTTCTCACTGTTTATTTTCTTCCTTTTCAAGTTCTTTGATAAGCAGTTCTACCGTAGATGAATGCTTGCCTTGCGGATATTGTTTAAGATATTTTTGCAGATATTCCGTTGCCTTCTCCTTTTCGCCGATGTCCTTATATATCATACCGATGGAAAAGAGGGCATTTTCGGCCTGGGCCATCTGTGGATATTTGTCAAGCACAATTTGGTACTCTTTCAGCGCATCCTGCGGAAGACTTAAGTTTCTTGAAAAAACTGTACCGCGCTGAGCACGGCTTTCTGCGCCTATTTCTGGCATATCAGTCAAATCAGCCGCTATCTGAAAGACTTCCAGGGCCTCCTTATATTTACCACTGTCAGCAAGATAGTGACCATAATTTATATTCCATCTTGCAAGTATAATCGGCAGGTTTTTTGTTGTCTGCCATTCTACAGGGGTATCTACATCAGTTACAGCCTCAAGCTGCTTCCTTGCATCTGCTAAAGGCGTATTCGGCTCTACCTTAACAGGGGCAATAGGCGTATGTCCCTGCGTATTCTCAGTCATTGTATCGGGTGAAAGCGCAACCGATTCTTTATCCTTACCTTTAACCTCAACTGCCCCCTCGTGGCCAAACAGAACATTTGCCTTCCCTTCATTCATCACAATAAAATCAGTCCCTTTTACCCCTGCAACCGCTGTCGGGGTTTTGACCTTCATATCTGTCTTGCCGGTAAATTTAGCAACTATTGCCCTTAACTTTCCCTGAACAAGAAAGATAGTTGCGCCCCTCTTATTTTTATCCTTATCCAGCAGAAATCTTGTTATCTCCATTTCCGTATTATTTCCTACGGTAAGTTTGCTGCCATCCTGCAACGCAAGCTCAATCCTGCCGTCTTTTCCGGTCTTTATCCTGTCGCCTTCATTTATCTCCGCCCCTGCTGTTGCGGCAGCCCACTTTTTCCCTGCTTTGGCCTTAAAATATATTGCGCCGCTGCCTTTTGATATATTGCCGATGGCTGCAAAAGAGCATGCAGCAGACAGCAGGCAATAGGCAGAGATTAAGGCTAAAACAATAAAAAATATCTTGCGCATAGAAACCTCCCCTTCTTGATTTACGATTTTAGATTTACGATTGAAAGACTGCAAGGCTTGAGCATTTTAAAATCGTAATTCGTAATTCGTAAATTATCTCATCTGCCACTCCAATTCTGCACTTCCCACAACACCTGTTATTATAAGTTTGAGATAGCCTGCATCCTTTCTAGGAAACGGCTCTTCAGCAACAATCGTATACTTTGGAAACCTTATAATATAACCAGAACTCCACAGGTCAAGATATGGATAAAACTCTCTTACAAGCGGGCTGTTTACATCCACTTTTGTAATTCCAACCGGAGAAACTCTGCTCCCTTTTTCATCTTCCAGATAAATCTTCCAGATGGACTCCGGGGTATTAAAATCATTCCATCTTTCATCAGGGGTATATACCGCTATAAAGAACTCATTAAATCTTTCATCCAGTTCCTTCTCGGATGAATTGAGTCTTTCTTTCTGTGAAGTATCCATCTGGTAACGTCTTGCATACTCATCCGCATATGCCTCTCTTAAAGTCCAATTCTTATAAGTTGCATATATAAATAATTTGCTGTCCAGATTATCTATAACCTTTTTATCCTTTGTCATCTGGGGTAAAATGTCAAAATATCCCAATGACGGTTTTATCGCCTCTTGTTGTGCGGTGCAGCCTGTGAAGACAGTGAGCAGTAGGCAAAAAACAGTGAACAGTTTTAATTTATTGATAACTGATAACTGATAACTGATAACTGTTAACTGACAACTGTTAACTGATAACATCCCTTTTTGTAAATATCGCCTTAAACTCATAACCTGCCTCTCTTATCTTTTCTGCGCCGCCTTCTTCCCTGTCAACCATGGCAAAAACAGCAACCACCTTTAAGCCCTCCTCCTCAGCCCTCTTTACCGCCTGAACAGATGAGCCGCCTGTTGTTACTACATCTTCAACTATAGCAACCTTTGCGCCGTTGGCAAGGTTTTTCTTTCCCTCTATCCATTGGCCAAGGCCGTGTTTTTTTGGCTCTTTCCTTACAATAAAGGCCGGAAGCGGGTTGCCTTCAACTTGACTCACAACTGATACGGCGGTTGCAATTGGGTCTGCACCCATTGTAGGGCCGCCCACCGCCTCCACTTTGCTGTCTAATCCCTTTACCATATCATAAAGGATTTTGCCAACAAGATACGCCCCTTCAGGGTGCAGGGTTGTCTGGCGGCAGTCTATGTAAAAATCACTCTTCTTGCCGGAGGCAAGAATGACATCCTTTTTCTCATATGATTTTTCTTTCCTGCTTTTTTTGCAAGTTCTTTTGTCTTTTTCATTTCTCTCGCAGGCATCCACTTGAGGATTTCTATCACATCCAGTTCATCCTTTCTGCCGCCTGCTTTAAGTTTCATGGTTAGAAGGTAAGGCAGCGGCATTATCGGGAAAGAAAGCTTATCAATAAACTTTGCCTGCCTTAATCCTTCCAATTCCCATTTGTAACGAACCAGCAAGACATCAATTTTTGGATATTCTCTTTTTACATCATCTATGATTATCAGGTCATGCTTGAGCGGGTCTGACAGGTCTTTGCTTGCTTCCAGAAAGCGTAGTTTAAATCTTGTCGAAAGGAATTTCTTTAAGAATCTGTAAAAAGACACGCCGGGGCTTTTTTCTTCAGAATAAAAACAAACATCTATGTCCAGAGTTGTTCTCTCAACCCCATGAAAGATAACAGCATAGCCGCCTATTAAGGCAATCAGAGCCTCTTTATGTGTTTCTTGTTCAAACTCCGCGGCGGCGCTTCTTATCACGTTCAATGTATCGCTGATAGATTTCACCTTCCGACACCCCTTGTTCTTTTGCCTTAATGGAAATGACCTCATGCAGAAGTTTTTCCATCCTCGACACCCTTGCAGCAGGGTCAAGTTTACGAAATGCCCTCCGTTCTTCTTTCTTGAGTTGTTCTATAATCTTTGAACGCATGATAGAAATCCTTAAAATCTGACAGCAGATCCTCTTGCAAAACTGTTTGTCATCCCCGAATGCCTTTATCGGGAATCTGCCCCCGACTGAACCTATCGGGGGCAGATTCCCGCTCAAAAACTCTGCGGGACAGAATTGGGACTTTTGCAAGAGGCTCAGCAGTTTACCTTTTTAACACATACACCGCTGTTGCCTCTGTCCAATCAGCAGGCTCAAGCTGGTTAAGCCTCTTTACCAAATCGCTTATCATGCCTGTTGATTTTGCGTCATAGACCTTGAAAAAACCTTGCTGAAATCCGAGCGGTATTATATCCTCTTTCTGCCTCGTTGCGATAATCTTTATTTTCTCCTCTGCTGTCTTTTCCTTATGCCCCGGCAGAAACTGCGCCTGCAATTTTATTTTTTCGTCAGAAAGAAACTGATAGCCCTTGCCTGCCTTAACGCTGTTATCAACATTGATTGAATTGGGCAAGAGCAGCGTCACAGAACCGTCTGCTGCAACTGAAAATATATAAATATAGCAGTCGTTGCTTGCCTGATAAAATATCTTTACCTCTTCGCCTTCTTTTAATTCAGTCTTTGATAGAGAAAGTTTTACTGATATGCCTTCTCCTTTCTCAGAATAAACGGGTTTAACAAGGGCTTTAAGTTTTACCCTGTAAAGATTTCTATCTTTTTCATCCCATCCTTCTTTGATGACCTCAACCTTATCTATCTTTCCCCTGACTGCCGCATAAATCAAATCCTCAGCAACCTGATTGTTTGATACAATGGTATGCGACTTTATAAATGTCTCGACAGCCTGCTCCACCGCCTTGCTCTTCGCATCCCTCTTTGCCCTTGCCATAACATCTTTCGGCGTATCTATCTCGCTCATATATGCCTCGCCGTCGGCCTCAGCCCAGACCTGTCCTTGAATGTTTTTATCAGGGATTGGAGTCTCAGAGGCATGGGATAAGAGTGGAGCAAGGAATAGAATTGTTGTTAGAAACTTTTTCATCACCTATCTCTCATACTTTTCATAACATTTTGTCTGACCTCTTGCGGTAAATCATTTTCATAAAACCTGTCAAACATTTTGGATTTTATTTCTCCACGTAATGCATCAGGATTTTCATGGATGATAGATGCGATTACCAATCTTTTTGCCGTATTACACATCTCCAATCCCATCTTCAGCCGCTCCTCGCCGCTTTTCTCCATCATCATCCTGAAAGACAGTTCTTCTATCTCCGGATGTGTATCCTTCATTGTTTTATCCTTTTGCGGGTTCAGGTTTGCAAAATTGAACCCGCATGAGAAATAAAATAACCAAATATCGCCGACATTGGGGACTTCTAACGGGGTTTACTTTCCTTCCCTGAATTTATCCTGAATCTTAATAACATCTTTACTATAACCCTTACGCAAAAGGTTTCCCATATACAGCCATTTAAGCCTGAGAGCACGGGGCTTTCCCCTATATTGCTCTATTGCCTCTTTGGCTAAATAGTAGTTAAAGCCTTTGGTTTTATTTCTTCTCATTTTTTCAGTTTCCTTAAGTATCTCAAGTCTGCCTTGTCCTGCTGCCGCTCTGTAATCTGTTTCATCTTTATCAGGTCATCAATCGATATTACAGGGATAGAAACATCATGAATTTTAATACATTTAACACTTTTATGTGCCTTATCATAATCCACAGGCGCGTCAATCACTATATCTATCTCCGAGATTGCCCACTTGGGATTTACAAGATTAAATGCCTTCATATGCTTATTTTTTATCCAGTTTTCCCTGATTTCTTTTTTTGCAAAATCCATAATATCTACAGAAACCTTGGGTTTAAATCCCCATCCCTTTAATAATTGCAAAAACTCCTTTATGTTTTCGTCTTCAAGGTCAAGGAGCAGGTCTATGTCGTATGTCATCCTCGGGATGCCATAAAGGTTAACTGCAAGCCCCCCGACAACAATATACCTGATGCCTTTTTCGTTCAATTTTTTGAATATAGCAAGATAATCAAGCATGATAGTTCACTTCTTCAACCCAAACCTTCCCTTCATAATATGGGTTTATTTATGCTACTTAAACAGCGCCAATTGCGGCTCTCTGCCTTCGGCAGGGAATGCTACAGGATATTTTCCGGTGAAACAGGCGTCGCAGAAGCTGGCGCCTGCATCTGATACAGCCTTATAGAGGCCTTCTACGCTTAAGTATTTCAAGGTATCTGCTGTAATGTATTTGCTTATTTCATCAAGGGTATGGGAGGAGGCAATAAGTTCTTTTTTTGTAGGCGTGTCTATGCCGTAGAAACATGGGCATGTGGTGGGCGGGGAGCTTATCCTCATGTGGACTTCCCTTGCCCCGGCGTCTCTTATCATCTTAACAATCTTTCTGCTGGTAGTGCCGCGGACAATGGAATCGTCAATGACAACAACCTTCTTGTCTTTAAGCAGCTCCTTCACGGCATTCAGTTTTATCTTTACGCCGAAGTGCCTTATGGCATCCTTGGGCTCTATAAATGTCCTCCCAACATAGTGACTTCTGATAAGACCCATCTGAAAAGGTATGCTAGACTCCTCGGCAAAACCGATGGCAGCAGGCACGCCTGAATCAGGGACAGGGATAACAACATCTGCCTTTATTGGATTCTCCCTGGCAAGCTCCCTCCCAAGGTTTTTCCTGACAGCATACACATTCGCACCAAAGATATTGCTGTCCGGCCGCGCAAAATAGATAAATTCAAAAACGCATGGAGTATATGGCGCCTTATCAAACGGCCTGAATGATTTAGGGCTGAATCTGTCTAACAGCAGCATCTCCCCAGGCTCTATATCCCTCACATACTCCGCCTCAATAAGATCGAATGCGCATGTCTCCGAAGCCACAACCCATGCGTCTTTCAGCCTTCCGAGCGCAAGCGGCCTGAACCCGTTCGGGTCCCGGACGGCGACCATCTGGGTTTCTGTAAGAAATACAAGGGAATATGAGCCCTTCACCTGTTTGAGCGCATCCGCAATTCTGTCGGTAAGCGTATTGGCCTTTGATGTGGCAATGAGATGAACAATAATCTCGGTATCCACGCTTGACTGAAATATTGAGCCGTATGCCTCAAGCTCATCTCTGAGCAGACCTGCATTCACAAGATTTCCATTATAGGCGACTGCAATACCGCCTCTGGAATAGTCGACCACAAACGGCTGAGCATTTTTTAGATGGCTGCCTCCTGTGGTGGAGTAACGTACATGGCCGATTGCGGCATAGCCGGGAAGCCTTTTTAAAACATCCTCGCTGAAGATATCAGCCACCAAACCCATCGCCTTATGAGAGTAGAGTTGAGCACCATCAGATGAAATAATGCCCGCGCTTTCCTGCCCTCTGTGCTGAAGCGCATAAAGACCCAGATATGCCATATTTGCAGCCTCAGGATGGCCAAAGATGCCGAACACACCACATTCGTCTTTGTATTTGTCAAACATAACTAACCCCTTAACAGCCTTTCTAATGCACCTTTCCACGCTACTTTTAAATCATCAACCGGTATGTCAATGAATCCGTTTACCCCCACACCAAAATCTTTGGTGTGGGGGTTTATCTTAAGTCTTTTGCCGCCAACCTTTCCTATGACAATTGCAGGAATACTGTGTTGATCAGCAATGGACATAAGTCTGGCAACATCTTCCTGAGACAAACTCACAATAATCCTTGACTGACTCTCGCCAAACAACAAGGCATCTGCTCTGGGGACAGATTTTAAATCTGTCCCCAATCCATGAAGTGTAATCTCTGCGCCAATAACCGACTTGGGTGAAGATATACAACACTCTGCTATGGCAACGGCCAGACCTCCTTCGGATAAATCGTGGGCGGACTTTATTATACCATCATGGATTGCATTCAAACAAGCCTCTTGAACCCTTGCCTCTAAATCCAAATTCAGATGCGGCGGTTTGCCCTTATCCAGCTTATGGATAATTTTAAGATACTCGCTTCCGCCCAATTCATCTTTTGTCTCGCCCAATAAAATTATAATATCCCCTTCGGTTTTAAACCACTGAGTTGCATAACGGCTTATATCTTCTATCAGACCAACCATACCTACAGTAGGCGTTGGATATATAGAAACGCCGGATGTCTCATTGTAGAGACTTACATTGCCGCTTATTACCGGTATGTCAAATTTTTTACATGCCTCGCTCATGCCCAGAACAGCCTGCTCAAACTGCCACATTATCTCAGGCCTTTCAGGATTGCCGAAATTGAGACAGTCCGTAAGCGCAATGGGTTTGGCGCCGGAACACACAAGGTTCCTTGCCGCCTCTGCAACAGCAATGGCGCCGCCTGTAAACGGGTTAAGGTAGCAATAACGGAATATAACATTGTAATCATTTTGTAGGGTGGGCTGTGCCCACCGATTATTGGCGGGCGCAGCCCGCCCTACCACAACCGCCGGTTCAGGTATACTTTTGAGGTCTAAGTTCTGAACATCATCCTGCCACTCTGGCCTTTTTATAGGCCTCTTATACACAGGCGCATTATCGGTCAGAGGCTTTATAGGAATTACAGCAACTATATTATTGTCTTCTGCTATGCGCAAAAAACCGCTGTTTGTGACAACACCGACAACAACTGCCTCTAAATCCCACTTATGGAAAATCTCTTTTACTTTATCTTCGCATCCCCTTTTTACCACCATAAGCATCCGTTCCTGTGACTCTGAAAGCATTACCTCATAAGACGTCATGCCCTCTTCACGCCGCGGTACTAACGACACATCTAAATCAATACCTGTATTACCGCGGGACGCCATTTCTACTGATGATGAAGTAAGCCCCGCAGCCCCCATATCCTGTATGCCCACAACATAGTCTGTCTTGAACACCTCAAGGCATGCCTCTAAAAGCAGTTTCTCGGTGAATGGATCTCCAACCTGAACAGTAGGCCGCCTTTCCTCTCCGCCTTCACCAAACACATCCGATGCCATAGTAGCGCCATGAATACCGTCCCTTCCTGTCTTTGAACCGACATACATAACAAGATTCCCAACACCCTCTGCCTTGCCTTTAAAAATCTTGCTGCTCTTCATTATGCCGACGGTCATGGCATTCACGAGGCAGTTGCCGTTATAACTTTCATGAAAATATACCTCGCCGCCGACCGTAGGCACGCCCATGCAGTTGCCGTAGCCTGCTATGCCGGCAGCAACACCGTTCAATAAATATTTTGTCTTTGTATGATCAAAAGAACCGAATCTAAGCGAGTTGAGAGAGGCAATAGGCCTTGCGCCCATGGTAAAGATATCTCGTAAAATTCCGCCCACGCCCGTGGCCGCACCCTGGTAAGGCTCAATGTAGGAAGGATGATTGTGGGATTCCATTTTAAAGGCAACTGCCATGCCGTCGCCAATATCAACGATGCCGGCATTCTCGCCGGGCCCTTGCAAAACATATTTTCCGGTTGTCGGAAAGTTTTTAAGATGAATCTTTGATGATTTGTACGAGCAGTGTTCGCTCCACATAACGGAGAATATGCCAAGTTCAAGCAGGTTAGGCTCCCTTCTGAGAGCCTTCAAAATCCTCTGATACTCTTCGTCTGTAAGACCGTGCTGGGAGATAATGTCTTTTGTAATTTCCATGTAAAGTAAATCCCCACACCTTTAATCATAGGTGTGGGGATAAATAACCAAATATAGGACAAAATGACAAGGGAAAAATTGAGAGCGCTTAAAAACCAGCTTGTTTCCGCTCAAGAATTACTGCGGCGATGGGAACAAGACTTCATTTCATAACACCTAACCTGAAGATAACTGCGGATACGATAATCACCAAAGATGCCGTTATAAATGACCGGGCAAATCCAAAATAAGCGGCAACTATCCCCGCGATAAGGGGGCCTGTTGTATGTCCTATGTCCATGATTGATCCTAAAACGCCCATTGCAGAGCCACGATTTTCCTTTTTACTCAAATCCACGATAAAGGCTGATGTTGCAGATGTTACCACGGAGAGGCTGAGTCCGAATAATATGCTCAGCGCGAGGAGCGGTATAAATGATTTAAAAAAGGGAAATGTTCCGATGCAGACTGCGCCGATTATGGCGCCTGCAAGTATTTGCGGCTTTCTCCCGTGTCTGTCGGAGAATTTTCCCATGAGCGGTTTGGTTAATGCCAGGGTTATTACTTGTGCGGAGAGGAATATACCGATTTCATAAGCGCTCATGCCTCTTTCTATAGAATAGAGAGGCAAAAATGTTTCAAAGGTTCCGTATGAAAATAGGATTGATGCTTCCATCATGCTGGTTATGAGAATGTTCCTGTCGGATATTGTCGTCTTAAATGCCCCTGCCGTTTCGCCCCACGACTTTCGCCTGCTTTCATGTTCCGCAGGGTTTGGTATCTTCATGATAAGAAACAGCACGGCGACTCCGGCGACTCCGCAAACAAGATAGACCATCTTATAGCCCATAATCCGCCAACGATTGGCGCCATAAATCTGCCGGCAAGGGTGGATGTGGAGAACCATCCGATTTTCTCGCCCCTCTCCTGGTGAAAGAGGTCGGAGACAAGGGCTGTTGCAACAGGCACAAATATGGCAGTAGCCAACCCGTGGTAGAACCTGATTGCTGCAAGCTGATAGATATTGGTAACAAAGAGATAAAAGAATGGCGCGGAGGAAAAGGCAGCTGCCGATATTATGAGCATCTTCTTCCTTCCCCATCTGTCAGAGAGCATCCCCGCCGGTATGCTCGCAACTACGCCGGTAAAGGCGGATACCGCCGCAAGCATGCCTACCCCTGCCGGGTCTGCGCCGAGATAGTTCGCAAAGAGCGGCAGCACAGGGCTTTTGGAAATAGTGGAACTGAATATGGCGAACAGGCCTGTGGCGCAGAGCAAGGTAAATGGGGTGTATCTCATCTGTTGCTATTTCTTTCGGCATTTGCCATCAATATCTGAATCTCGTTGTGATAGTTGAGATACCGATTCAGGGTTTGCTCATTTTTGCCGTATTGGGGATATTTTCTTAAAATCTCTTCAAATCTTTTTTCAGCCTGCGATTCATCATCCCCAACATCGACAATCCCGTCTATAATTATATCCACAAGCCGGTCGGCATAAATCACTATCTTCTCTTCAAGGGTATTGAGGGAGTAGTTTTTCACCGGCAATCCCAGCCCTTCCGCCTCTGCTTCTGTTAAACCACCCCGAATATGTTTTTCCATGATGTCGGTAATTTTTTTTGGCAGACCTAATTGCCTACCCATTTCTGCGCCAATCCTGCCATGCTCAATTTCATGGGTCTTGGCCTTTCCGAGATCGTGAAAAAGCGCGCCTCTGCCGACAAGCTCACCGTCTATATTTGCGCCGGCCCTGCGCGCAATCTCCAATGCCTTCTCCGCCACTTTCACGCAGTGCTTTATATCATCATCAGAAACGCCTGTCGCTCTGAGCAGTTCAATGTCAGACGCATGGATATTGTAATTCATGGCTGTCTCCTTCATTAAGAGTTTAGGGTCTTCGTCGAAATCAAAGATGACCGGAAATTTCTTCAGATGTTCCCGTTTTATCTCCCCCTGTTTTCATGATCCTGCCACGTTTCATTACCACTATCCTCGTTGCCAAAGAAAAGGCCTCATCCCTGTCGTGCGTGACATAAATCAGGGTTATACCAATATCTTCCTGCAATCTCAGGATCTCTTTTCTTAGCAGTAAGTTCAGGTCGAGATCAAGACTTGAGAGGGGTTCGTCCATTAAGAGTATCTTTGGCTGCATAACAAGAGCCCTGGCAAGGGCTATTCTCTGCTGCTGTCCGCCGGAAAGAGAACCTGGAAAGGTATTTTTATATTCAGTCATTTGAACCTTTTCGAGTATCTTTTCAATACGTTCATTTCTTTCATTCTTCAAAATTTTCTTTGCCTTCAATCCAAAGGCAAGGTTCTCGTAGACATTCATGTGGGGCCATAAGGCAAGGTCCTGGAAAACCATCCCGATCTTTCTGTCTTCAGGTTCCACATAGTTCTTCCCATCCTTTGTCACAATAAGATCGTCTATGAAAATACCCCCCTTATCAGGCACAACAAAACCGGCAATCATCCTCAGGAGGGTGGTCTTGCCGCATCCGGAAGGCCCTAATATGACAACCCGCTCACCCTTCCCGATCTCCAGGGAAACATTCGTAACAATCGGAACCTCATCATATATTTTAGAGACATTTTCAATCTTTACAATCATGTCCTATCCCCTGTATTTTGTAATCAGAGCCAGTGTGCCAAGAGGTAATAACGTAATCGCCACCATGATTATACTTAGGGCAGCTATCACCTCCTCAGGACTGTTCGCCATAAGCGTGAATATACGTACCGGAAGCGTATCGTGTGCAGGCGGATAAACGATCATGGTGATGTCAAGATCTCTCAGGCAGAATATGAATCCCACAAGCCAGGCGCCGGCCAGACCCCTCTTTGCAAGGGGAATTAATATAACCGATAATCTCCGGAACCACCCCGCCCCTGCAATCTGTGCGGCCTCTTCCATGGAGCGCGGGATCTGAGAAAAGCCTGCCGCCATAATTCTCTCGCTGAGAGCCGTGTATTTGGCGATATATCCCAGCAGGATGATAGCCGCTGAAGCATATATGATATTCGTCACCTTTGTATTCCACAGACTGATAAGGCCGATACCGATCACAGTACCCGGTAAGGTAAAGAGGAAGATGGCTATGGAATCCGCCGCAAAGAAGAACCGGAGCGATTTGCGTTCAAGGAGATAACCGAGGAAAAGGCCGAGGATGGTCAGGCATGTTGCGCCGGCAGAGGCGTACAACAGGCTTCTGACAATGCTGTCCGTCGATTGTATAAAGGCTTCATTGTATGCCCGGAGGGAAAATGACTTTATGAAAAGGATGCTGATAGGGGTGATCACAAGGATAAACGCGGCTATACTCACAGCGGATAAGAAAAATGGCATTGACTTTCCGAGGGGCACGATGATCATCGGTTCCCTGGTCAACCTTAACTGAAATGTCTTCTTTCGTAAAAAAAGCCGCTCTATAATCAAGAGCATCAAAGTAAGCAAACCGAGCGGTATCGCGGCAGCCGTTGCCGCATTGAAGTTATAAAATGCCGAGAACTGGATGAAAGACTCGACAGGGAAGACATCGAAATGGAGGGACGAAGGCACCCCAAATTCACCGATAGTCAGGATAAAAACAAAGATCGCTGCTAAAAAAATGCCAGGACTGATCACAGGTATGGATATTTTTCTCAGGACAAATGACCACTTGGCTGAAAGTTTTGCCGCCTCTTCCAGCCTCGGATTGATCATGCGAAGATAGGTCATCGTCAGAATAATAAACACCGGAAGAAGCGCAGAGACCATTACCAAAAGGGTTCCTCCCAGGCTAAAAAGAAATGGGGATGTATAGTTACCAATAGGGTTGCCCAAAATTCCGGCTGCGTAACCATCCCGTCCCAGGCAATAAAACCAGGCGGTTGCCAGGATGTATGGCGGGATCATCAGTGGAATTACAAAGAGTATGGCGAACAGCCTTCTAAAAGGGAGGTCTGTTTTCTCAAAAAGTATTCCCAGTGGAACCCCGAATAAAGCTGTCAGGAGGGTCGTGGCGCCTGCCAGTTCGAGGCTGTTGGATAACAGCAGCCATTCCCTCCTGGATTGAAAAAGCATCTCATAATTTTTCAGGGACAAGGCGCCGTCAACAGAGAGGGACTGGATAAACATGGATACCACAGGCGCAAGGCCTATCAGAATCAATAAACAGATGGAGGTCCAGAGGGTAAATTTCTTTGCCATTCAATACCCCACCCACTCTTTAAGAAATGGCTGAATCTCCTGGAGCTTTTTCGCTACAGCTCCGTAGTCAATCTTCATGGCCTTTATCTCTCCTATCTTTCTGACATCAGGCGGCGTCTCAACACCTTCATGAAGCGGAATTTGCGCGGCATCGGCAAAGGCTAGTCTATGCTCCGTCTCAGGAGAAAGGAGATGGTCTATCAACTTCTTGCCATTCTCAGGATTGGGCCCTCCCTTTATCAGTACCGCAGCATTAGGCAGGATAAGACATCCTAAACCACCGTCTTCCTGGTCTGGATAAATCTGTCTGACCGGTTTGCCGGCTCTTATGGCATTTGTGGAATCATCACTGTCAACCAGACTGAATGTAAACTCTTTATTCACGACTAAAGTGGTTGACTCCCCATTGCTTGTGGAGATCTTAACGGCATTCTCTTTCATTTTCCTCATGAACTCTTTTCCCTTTTCATCACCCCACACCGTGAAAAGGGCTGCCACCCAGGAGGTGGTTGTCCCGAAAAGCGGATTGGCGATTACGGTCTGATTCCGCCATTTCGCATTGGTATAATCCATGACCGACCCGGGAACATCTTTGCTGCTGACGACAAGTACCCGTGCCCTTGCTGAAAATCCGGTCCAGTATCCTTCAGAGTCCCTGAAGAGAGAAGGAATACCCTCTGCATTCGGAGAAAGGTATGGAGTGGAGATGCCCTTCTGTTTCAGGATGACCGCCCGTATGGGTTCGTTTGCCCAATAGACATCCGCCTGCGGATTATCCTTTTCGGCGATCAGCCGGTTCATGGCTCCCGTACTTTTTGTTTCCTCCGTATCGTAAACAGCCCTTACCTTTATGCCTGTTTCTTTCTCGAAATCCCTTAAGACAGGCTCCGAGAATACCTGATCCGTAGAGACATAGACAACAACCATCCGGGCATTGTCTGATCCTGTTATGAGCCACCAGACTATAAAACCCACAGTCACTAAAACAACTGATAAGAGCAGAAGCCTTTTCATATAAACACCTCTATTTTTTTACTTGCTTATAGACAGGTCATCAAAGGACGTAGCCGCATCAGCCTTTGTCCAGAACCCAACACCGCCCGGATTCATAAAGGTCCTGTCAGTAACCTCAAAGCTTTTTTTCTCATTGAGCCATCCCTCGATTTTATCATCACGGTGAATAATCCTGATAGTGAACCACTCTCCAGTTTTGACGCCGAGTTTAGCAGAATCAGCCAGTATTTTCCGGGCTCCATCCTTTACATAATAGAGCCTGAAGTTCCGCTCCAGCGGATTGTAACGTGCAAGATAGTAATTATTCGCATCCTTAGCACGCCAGATCACCCCGCCTCCCTGATCTTCCTCCCCGCTATTCGCCCGAACCTTCGATTCAATTACACCATCCTTAAAAAGGATATCAGAAGTCCAGCACAGGTTAAATACACCTCCAAAGGTATCATTAATTTTGGTGATCGAGAGAACATGAGGGCTGCTTGGGGCGCCATGATCGGTAATGACTCCCCATTCCGCCAACCTGCCTTTTGGATCTGTGGCATCAATCTTCCACCCTGCTGGAACCTGCCCAATAGGTATATCCTCAAAGTTCCAGCTTTTCTGAACCCGACCGGCCTTCTCCTCCGCCTGTACAAATGTTATGCGCCAGGCTGTTAACGCCATCGCTGCAGCAATAGTGAAAAATATCAGAGTTCTTTGACTTTTCATTATGATCACCTCCTTCATTTAACCCCAAAATACGCCAGAGTGTCTGCAATGGTCTTTTCCATGTCATGTTGTGTGTGGTTAAACTTGGCCTTTACATCATCATGGATATGTTGGATATATTCCTGAAGACCCTCTTTCCCATATTTTTCCTCAATCATCTTTCCGTGCTCATAAATCTTTGTGATGTTATGTCGTTCAGCCTTTTTTGCAGGGTCTCCATCAATCCAATCATGGATTTCCTTATAATCCTTGCCGGTTCTTTCAATGCTTGTTTTCAGATGGTTTGCGACTGGCGGCATTTTGATTCCTCCTTTAAGATTAGGTTTTAGCTGCGTAAAGCATCTCAAATACAGCTATACCCTTTTCAAGGGCTTCTGTATCATCCTTTGATGTCTTTCTTATTCCTGAAAGAATTTCCTCTATGCCTTTGATTTCAGGATTTGTGTATTTCTCATCTTTTAGGTCAATTTCATGGACAATCCCGGCTATCTTTTTTACAGCTTTGTCCTTTAAGGCAAATGCCTTGACAAAAACCTCAAAGGTGCAGTTAGCTCCGTTGTGCGTAAATTCTCCGCCTCGTATATCAAAGGTCGTTGTGTCTTTATTCAGATTTTCTATATCTTTCTCATCAATGAATCCAAAAACAGCCTTTTTATCTATGAACTTTTTAATGAGCCATGCCGATGCCATTCTGTCAACAAATGGCCTCTCCCGAGTAACCCACGTCTTGCCCTGATAATCCTTAATATTCCTCTGAACTACGATAGCGCCTTGCCTTTTCACATCCGGCTCAGCTATGCCTTTAACTTCCACGTGCAATGCCTCTATCTTGTTTTTTAGCGCGTATCCTGTCTTTGATGAGAAGAAATCTATCTTTCTTATTTCTTCAAATTCCTTTGCATATCCACTCAATTGCGATAGTAATTTTTTATTGTTTTGTATCCCGCTACCCTTTCTGATGCTCTGTAGTTTATTTTCAATATCATCCATCCCCTTCTCGATATTGCGATAATCTCTTTCCCTTTGATGATTAAAAAGGTTCGTTATTTCGCTGTCCTTTGTTGTCTCAAACTTTCCTACATTTACAAAAGCAGCCTCTCCTCTCATTGCTGTTACTTCAGATACGAGCCATTGGCAAAACTCATAATGATCTTCACTATAAGGAAGTATATAAGCGGCGCCTTTAAACTGCAGGGCTCCTGCCTTTATCAATTTCCTCCAGATTCTCATCCTGTTGCTTACAGGCTTTGAAGGGACACTGTAAAGAAATAAAAGCCAGCCCGACTGTTTTATTGATTTATGTAACATTTGTTATAGTAGTAACATATGTTACATACAATATCAAGAGAAATATTGAAGGGGTGTGAATAAACAGAGGGTGTGTCAATGGGGGCAGTAGGATGCGGCTACGTCCACCAAAATAAAATATTGGGGCGCAGGTTATAAAAGGGACCCTACGGAAAAGCTCGCTTAATGGGATGAGTTAAGAAATGGCGGTTGCAAGAATAGGTTTCAACAAGTTCTCTTACCCCTCTAGCCCAACCCGCCCATCCTATCCTCAAACTCCTTCGTCTTTGCGTCATGCTCGGCAGTCAGCGATTCCAGTTCTTTGAAAAGGGATTCAATTTGGGTATTTAAATTATGAATGGCAATAGAGAGTTTTGATATGGCATTACCGTCCCCTTTTTCTGATGCCTCCACAAGAAACTCGCTTTCCTTTTCCACATCCTTTTCCAAAAGCATGATGGTTTTTTCCAGTTCGGCAATTCTCGTTTGCAGAGGACCTAAAGTCTTTGAACGGTTTTCGGCCAATTGCGCCCTAAGCCGCCGCATTTCCTTTTTGTTGATATTTTTATTCTGCCTACTGCTTGGCCTGCTGCCGTCCCCGGCCTCTCTCTCGTTTTCCCATCCTACCCTGTCCAAAAACTCCTGATAGGTTCCTTCAAACAATTCCACCTTGCCGCCGTCAAATACAATCAGCCGTGTGGCAACGCTGTTGAGAATAAGCTCGCTGTGCGTCACAATAATCACGCCGCCGTCAAAGGCATCAATCGCCTCAACCAATGAATCAATGGAATCCATATCAAGATGATTGGTCGGCTCGTCCAGAAGGAGGAGATTTGCCGGGCTTACCAATAATTTTCCGAGCAGCACCCTGCTCTTTTCCCCGCCGGAAAGCACGGATATCTTTTTCAGCGCCTTGTCGCCGTCAAACATCATGATGCCGCATATTTTTCGCGCCACGCCCCGGTTGCAATCAGGATGCGTATCCATGATTTCCATCTCAACGGTCTTTTGCTGGTTGAGTCGGTTTATATTGGTCTGGCCGAAATAGGCAATGGATAAATTTTGATTGTGCTGAACCATTCCGGTCTGCGGCTGCATCTCTCCTGCAAGAAGATTCAAAAGCGTGGTCTTTCCCTTTCCGTTTTTACCGATGACGGCGATCCTGTCGTTTTTACCGACGGCTATGCTTAAATCCTGAAAGAGCGGCCTGTCTGCCGTGACTCCGGCACAGGCAGGCGACTCTCCCTGATTGTAAGAAAACGATATATTGTTTGCGCTCATCAGCCATTTGCCCGGAAAGGGCGCAGATTTGAATGAAAAATCAAGGGTTCGTATATCCGCCAGTTTGTCAAGTTTTTCCATCTTCTCAAGCGCCTTTACCCTCGACTGCACAGCCTTTGCCTTGGACGCCTTTGCCCTGAAGCGGTTGATAAACTCCTCCACCTCTGCGCGCTTTTTTTCATCGCCGATGCGGGTCTTTTCATGTATCTCCTCTTCCTGCGCAATCTGCTGATACAACTTCTCGGTTGGCCCGGTAATCTTCTTCATCTTGCAGCGGTGAATGCCCATGGTGTGGGTTGTCACGCTGTCCATGAAATCCCGGTCGTGCGTTATGATAATCATCTCATCTCTCCATGCGCGCAGAAACCGCGTGAGCCAGCGCACGGACACGATGTCGAGATAATTGGTCGGCTCGTCGAGAAGGAGCAGGTTCGGCTCGGATACCAACACCTTCGCAAGATTCAGCCTAACCTGATAGCCGCCGGAAAATTCCTGCGGGTTACGGTTGAAATCATCCGTAGAAAATCCGAGACCCATGAGAATAGTTTCCACTTTATAGCTTTCATCAATTCCATCCTCTGAAACCGGAAGGCTGAGACACCCTTCTTTCAAAACCGTATCCTCGGTAAAACGGATATGCTGGGACAGATGCCCGATGGTGTAATAATTCGGAACGCTGATAACCCCTGCGTCCGGCTCATCCTCTCCGAGTATCATCCTGAAGAGAGTTGTTTTGCCGTGCCCGTTCCTGCCCACGAGTCCTATGCGCTCCCCGGGATTCATCACAAAACTCACATTATCAAAAAGCGCCTGACTGCCGTAAGACTTTTCCAAACCGCTGACTTTAAGCATCTATTAAATTCCTTCCTTATTTAAGAAGTGGGGTGGGCTGCGCCCACCATAAAATATTCGGTAAACCCAAACAGGTGGGCGCAGCCCACCCTACGCACTCTTGCCGGAGAATGAAAAATTATATCGCACATAATATAATTTACAAAGAAAAATTATTCTCCTTCAGCAATCTTTCCTTGACTCTCCGCATAGGCTGGCCTAAAATTCATTATTATTTGCCTTCCCGTACCGAGACGGAGGGGCTGAATAAAATTATCATCGGACTCAGCCTGAAACTAAGGAATGACAAGAAATTGCTAGATAAGGGGATGGAGATTTTCGATTCCCTTTACCAATACTTTTCTTTGAAGAGGACAAAGTGGGGCAAGCCATGAAAAAAGAAAGCTGATAATACATAAAAAGCGTTGAACTCATAAAATCATAACAGACAGGAGCTCATATGAAGAAGATAAGTTTATTCGTGTTGGTGATGATGCTTGTGGTTATGGGATGTGCAGCCATTAAACCTAACAATGCCGCCGAGCCAACAAAGCCGGAAAGCGTAAAAGAAAAAGATGACTGCAATAACAATTGTGCCGCCAGCTTCGATTGGTGCATGAAAAGCAATATTAGTACCGACAAATATGAAATATGCGAGAACGCTCTAAAAAAATGCCTTCAAGGTTGTGGAAGCGAAAAATGACAAAGGAAAAGGTAGAAGGCCATTTTTGGGTAAAAAGAACTGGGGAAATATGAGCTTGTCTAAAAACTCATTTTCCCAAAAATGGGCTTCAATAAAATCAACCACTTATGAAGCTACAAACCCCAAAAACAGTAGTTTTTAGACAGGCTCAGTGTCCCTCTATTTACTTTCTTGACTCTCCGCATAAATTGGCCTAAAATTTATAAAAGTTGCATGTAGATACGAAAAAGAACGTTATATTCAACTGTGAAGGAGGTATAACCATGAAAAGAATAACCGCAACCGATACTCTTGAATTATCAATACCTGAAAGAATTCAATTGGTAGAAGATATTTGGGATACGATAAGCGCAAAGGCACCTTCTGTTGAACTGACTGATGAGGAAAAGAGAATAATTGACGCACGGTTGGAAAAGTATCACCAAAACCCTGAATTAGGTTCTCCGTGGGTAGAGGTTTACAAAAGGATTGCAAGCAGACAGTGAAATATAGCGTTATTGTAAGACCCGAAGCTGAAGAAGACTTAAAAGAAGCATTTTCCTGGTATGAGGATAACAGGACAGGCTTAGGGTATGACTTACTCTTGCAGGTTGATGCAGGAATCAACTTCATCAAGAGGAACCCTGAAATTCATCCGATTGAATACAAAGGGACAAGAAAACACCTCATCAAAAGGTTTCCTTACAAAATAATTTACCTTGTCGAAAAGGAAAAGATAATAGTTCTTGCGGTGCTTCATGGTAAGAGAAGCCCTGATTTATTGAAAAAGAGAATAGGCGGCATCTAACAATGCAGCCAAAAGGTATTTCCCTTATTTTTTGAGGGGTTAAGAATATATCTCGGCAAATCTTTCCTTGACTCTCCGCAGAGGTTGGCCTAAAATTTATTAAAAGATGAGGGTGGATATAAAAAATAATGCTAAAAGGTAAATAAATTAAAAAGGAGCGTGATGACTGAAGCTCAATTGATTTTGTCGGTGGCAACTATCATATGCAGTGGTGTCGTATCGGCGATTGTTACTTACAAATTAAACGCAAGAAAAGATGAGAGGCAATTACTGCGTCAAAAGTTAGAAGAGTTAAATCTTGCCATGCTTCGATTTTGCACGCAACTGGATACTAATTTTCTGCCGTACATTTCTGTAATGACAGGCAATATTACTTACAATCAGGCTTTAGACATTGTGCTTAACTCAAAAGATACTGAAAAAAATTACGATAAAATATCGATGATCGTAAATATTTACTTTCCTCAACTCAGTTCTAATCTTGAAAATATTCACACGGCAAGAGGTGCGGGTAATGAGGTTATTCACGACTTTAAACGGTTTTACGAGAGTGCGGGTACTCACAGTCAACAGCACTATCAGAAAATGAGTGCGGTTGTGAACTTATTGGGAAAAGCTGAATCTGATTTCAAGGCCGCAATACGAGAAGAAGCCAGAAAAATTAAAAAAATCGGCTTTTAACAAATTCATCCAGCCGACCGGAGAAAAGGGAGAAAAAGAAAAAGGGGATTCGTTTTCTTTTTATTTTCTTTATCCTGTCGCATAGAGGCATTTTACTAAAGGTACCTTTTATGTCAACAATTCCAATAAATAAATCTTTTTTTCTTTTTTTGGTAAAAAGAAATGTTAAACATTGAATTGCATAGCAACACCGTTGAATTACTTAAAATTGATTATGTGCCTGATCACTGGCCTACACCTGGCACATATCAATATTTAGGAAGTCATATACAAAAACCATGGGAAGGGGGCACGGCTTATAGCGGATATACTGAGCAGCTTCAGCGATTCAATAATATAAAGGAAATATTAAAACCGCATAAAGATGATTGGGTAGATTGCCATTGTATCGCTGCGTTGGTGCCGTATGATGAGGAAGAACGGTTTGATGTTATAATTAACGGTTTACACATGTGCGATGTCGTACTAAACTTAAAAAGTCTTCGGAAACTCAATGGAATAAAGACGCCAATAACCACTTGTAATGCTAAAATAGATGGTGGTGGCTACCTTAGTGACGGAAGACACCGTAGCTATAATATAATGCTTGATTTGCCTAGAAGTAAAAAAGATATTTTGAGCTTGCAAAGAAGCAAAGAAAAAAGTCAGTTTAATAATAAATTTGCATTAAAAGTTATTCAGGATTTTTATAAGAACAAATTCTTTGAACTATTCAATCACCAATGTTTTAAGTGCGGCTCAATAAAACGTTTAGATATAGATCATCACATTCCTATTGTATTGGGTGGACATTTAGTTCCAGGGAATTTAGTTGCTCTCTGTAAAACATGTAATAATAAAAAGCATGATTGCCATCCTAATGATTTCTACACTCAAAGTGAGCTAAAAACACTTGAACCTTTACTAGAAAAACAAAAGGACATATTGAAATTTAATTTTGATCAGGATTATTGGCATTGTGATCGCAAAGGTTACTTAATTAGCCTTGGGGTAGAGCCAAGTCTAGTTCATGAAATACTCAATAATCCAAACCATCCTTATTACATTGAGCCAGCCGCCTTGCAAAATCCAGATATGGTGATAACCATTGATGTGTCGGATTTGCTTGATGCCATCGCTCAAGACAATCCCGTTAATAATAAAGAGCGTAAACAATAAATGAGTTCGGACGAATTCGGGAGAAAAGAGGGACAGCGACCATTAAATAAAAGGGAAATATTGGAGACACAACTTCTTGAGCCGCCATTCAATACATGATACAGTGCATCTACGATGGATATCCGCTCATTGCTAAAAAACAGAGAAAAAGAATCATATCGCAAAATGTCATTGGGGATGAAGCTCAGGTTTGCCATTGAATTGTCGGAGTTTGTCCAAAATCTGCGGCAGGGCGTAAAACGGCATGGAAAGAGAATTCAAAGACATCGTAAAAGTCCTCAGAGAAGCGAAGCGTCGTAAATTCATCCGCGATTTTGCCCTCACCGGAGCCCTCGCCCTGTCAGCCCTTTCGCAGCCCAGAGCCACACGAGATATTGATATCCTCATCTCTCTCGAAAAAGAAAAAATAAAACGTTTTGCAGAGTGGCTCAAATATTCTAAAGAATATAGACTCGCCAAACATCATGCGGGAAGACCAAAAGACCGCATCAAGAACCTTATTGAAGTGCCTGCGGGAAGCACATGGACAGACCTAATCGTGGCATCAAGCGAGATAGAGGAAGAAGCTATTTCCACCGGCCTTTCCATCAGCGCTTTCACCGGAGTGAAACTCAAGGTCGTTCGCCCGGAGTATCTGATTATCTTGAAACTTCTGGCCGGTTCGGATCAGGATTACCTTGACAGCGCACATTTGTGGAATGAATCCATTGACAAAAGGCTGGTAAGAAAAATGGCAAAAGAACTTTTTTTGCAAGGACAACTGCAACAGATGGCGGTAATAGCGCGAAGGCTTTAAGTAAAATAGGGACAGATACCCAGAGGTGAAAAAAATGAAAACAAAAACTTTGATAATTTCCGTTTTCCTGTCAGGAACTATCCTGTTTTTTCCAGATGGCGATACATTTGCCGCAGAGCGCACACTTTGGTTGAATAAGTGCGCATCATGCCATGACGGCAAGACAGCTCCTCCTGCAGAATCTCTTGTGGAAAAATACAAGACTATTGAAGATTTCACGAAGGCTGTTCAAACCAAAGGACATAAGGGCATGAACATCCTTAAAAGCAGCCTCCCTCTTCTAAAAAAGATTGCACAGGAATTGGGAATAAAGGAATTACAGGAGAAATAATGGAAGCTATCAGGTCGGGTTAAATGTTACACTGCACTGCAATCATCTTCTTTGCCTTTTTTAAAATCTCCTTCTCATCTTTATATTCAACCGTCTTTATTGCATCATCTATGGGAAACCATTGGCAGTCATTAACTTCGCTGTCATAATTTTTCACATCCCCGTGAGTATACTCCATCAGGAAAAAATAGACGATTTTGAAAAACCGTTTTGTATCTTCCGCCTCTTTATGCGCATAAAAATATTGAATGTGGTTAACCCAAAAAATGCAGTTGCATTTTTTGGCAAACGCAATCTTTGGCCAAATACTGCGTCAAAGCCGGCTGTCCAAATACTCACATACTTAAAACAGTATGCTCCGTTTTGTCCAGCCATCTTTTCCTTGTCTTTGGCTCAAATCTTGCGTTTGTCCCGAAAAATAAAAACCAAATGCATTTTTCGGGTTAATCAACTTTATAATCTTGCCGTCCAAACCGGTCTCCTCTTTAACTTCTCTGTGCGCGGTTCTGGCGATACTCTCGCCGTTTTCCCTCAAGCCTTTGGGAAGACATCAGACTTTGCCTTCTTTCACACGCCGCATTTCAGAATGGATTGACTATTTCAAATCCCGCTATAGCGGGATTTGGGAGGAACCCAAAAATAGACATTGATTTTTGGGTAAACTGGTAAGTTGGCTGTTAGACAACACACCCCTAAATCCCCTCTCGGGAGGGGACTAAAGGGGTGTGTTGTTTGCGACGAGCCGTATATC
>JACRML010000048.1 GCA_016214995.1 Deltaproteobacteria bacterium | reverse complement strand
GAGGCCAGATTGCAGTGGTTATACAAAATGCTGCTGTAAGGGCAGTCAGAAGGGGCGATAGGGAGGTTTCTATGGCTGATTTTGTAATGGCCTGCAACGAGGAAATGAGAGGGAATTTTGACGAAAGGGCAAAGGTAAAGGCAGGTTTTTAGTCATTGTAAACGTATAGACTTATAAATAAATAGGGGAGGTCTCTATAGAGTATTCTATAAAGAGCCTCCCCTCTTTCTATGAGACAGCGGCCCCAGCTATCTCAGGAAAGATCTTATAATTTCTAATTACACAGATTTTATAAATACGATTACACAGATTAAAAACTATAATCTTTATCTGTGTAATCTGTTTTTGTAATCTGTGTAATCACTTTCACATGCCAAACTTATGCGCCCTTTCTGTTGAAAATATGCCTGACGGTTTTTCCGCCGGGAATTCTGTTATCTTTTCAAAAGTAGCCGGATTATAAACAACCACCTTGTATTCATCCATCAAAGATATATACACCGCATCGCCTTTTGGCGTAAACTGGGGATGGGTTGCGCCTTTACCCGGTGAAAATGTTTTTACAACCTCAAGGGTTTTAAGGTCTATAACCTGAATTGTATCTCCGTTCTTTCCAACCAAATCAACCCACACATATCTTCCGTCAGGACCTGCAACTGTATAGAGTGCAGTGCCAACCAGAGGCACTTCTTTTATTATGCTCCAGTCCCTTGTATTGTAAACCAATGCTACCTCTCTTTTTATGGCAGGGAGCACTGCGTAATCGCCTGCAATAGCCCACCCTTTTAGATGCGGTATCTTCCATAAAGGAACAAGTCCTTCGCCAGTTTCTCTGGCATCTTTTGTCCTTATCGTTGAAATCCTTTTAACCTCTGTCATATCCCATGTATCCAGAAGACCAACCCAGTTGGAGTTTAGAAGGCCGGCGATATAATATCTGCCATCCGGAGTTATGAGCCCGTCATACGGAGTTTCGCCGATATCCCAGAATTTCTTTATTACCGGAAAATCCTTTTTGCCTGCATCCACAACCCATATTCCATCTCCGTCCATCATTGAAAATATAAGGAGATTTCCAGGCGCATCCACCAGACCAACAACCCTTGCTGCTATTTTCTTGCCGTCAGGATACTCTCTCTCTGCCGGAATTATCTTTACTGTTTCCAATGTCTCTGCATCAAGTATTCTGACTTCGCCTGGCACATAGTTGCTGAGTGCGACATATTTGCCGTCCTGAGTCATTACGCCGCCCACAGAGTCATCGCCTGCTTTTACCCTTTTTACAAGTTTCAGCTTCACAAGGTCTATCTTGCTTACATTGGCATCCCTTCCGATTACATAGGCATACCGCGCATCTTTTGAAAACTTGACAGTAGCATGTATGAGATTGCCTAGGTTTGAAACTCTGCCCAAGAATTTATGCCTTGAAGAATCAATAATAATCACACTTCCTGCCTCTCTCTCAACAATCACCATTAAGGAGGCTGTGCCATAATCCTCTCCGGGCTGGCCTGCTGTTGCATTTCCACTAAAAATCAAAATAGCCAGAAGGCCGAGAAAGATGGCATTGAAAATTGAAAATTGGAAATTGGAAATTGGAAATTGAAGGGTCTTAAAATTTTGCATTTTGAATTCTGCATTTTGAATTTTCATATATCCCTATCTCATCATCTGTAAGATAGCACGCCGGGTCTTCTGCCCAGACATTTCCATATACTGCCTCTGCCCTCACCCTGTAGTTGCCGCCGCATATATCAAGATATGAACAGTGGCCGCACCTGCCAGTTACAGACTCTTTTTTATTCTTAAGCCCGCACATGACAGGGTCTTTCGTGTCTGTCCATATCTGGCTAAAGGGTTTCTCTTTTACATTGCCAAAGGAGTAGTGGCTCCAAAACTGGTCTGCATGCACATTGCCTATGTTGTCAATACAGCCAATGGCAGTGCCGGAGCTGTTCCCTCCCCTCATCCTTAAGAGCTTGTAAATCTTTTCAGCCTTTGCGTCATCTTCTCTCTTTACTTTGAGATAAAGATAAACTCCGTCTGCATCGTTATTGCCTGTAAGCACATCCTTGTCTAATCCTTTTTTATGAAACTCAATTGCCTTTTCAAATATGAAATCCAATGCCTTTCTTGTCTCTTCATGGCTTAAATCGTCTTTTTTAATCTTATTTCCACGGCCTGAATATACAAGATGTGATATATAAACCCTTGGGATGTTTTCCACCTCTGCCAAGTCAAATATGGCCGAAAGCTGAGGCAGAGTCCTCTTGTTCAGTGTAAGGCGCAGGCCTGTCCTCACACCCGCATCTCTGCTGTTTCGTATGCCTTCCAATGCCATATTATAAGCGCCAATCATACCCCTGAACCTGTCATTAAATTCACCAATGCCGTCTATACTCACGCCAACATAGGCAAAGTTTGCATCCTTAATCGCCTTTGCAGTTGCCTTGTCTATCAAAACACCATTTGTGGATAGCGCACACCTTATGCCTTTTGAGCCTGCATAGTTTGCAATTTCAAATATATCATTTCTCAAAAGCGGGTCGCCGCCTGAAAAGATTATAACCGGCACCCCAAAACCAGCCAGGTCATCTACTACATGCTTTGCCTCTTCGGTCATCAATTCACCCTGATAATCCTGATTGAGTGAGTCGGAGTAGCAGTGAATACACCTCAAGTTGCATCTCTTGGTAATATTCCAGACAACGATGGGTCTCTTGACTTCTGAAAACTGGAGAAGCCTTGGAGATACGCCATGACCGTGCCCTTTACATGCAGCGCCCCTCTCAGTCGTTATTGTTTCGCATAAAAGTTTTGTAACACCCAACATAGATAAACCTCATGAAGGATTACGCAGATTTTTAAAACGATTACACCGATTAAAAACTAATGTTTTCTAATCTGTGCAATCTGTCTTTGTAATCTGTGTAATCATAAACTATCTCGTTTATTTACCCATTGCCCCTTGCCCGACCCATCCTTCGGATGGGTGCCCCGCTAATGCCTGTATCTTCGGGTATGTTTTATTCAACGCATTATATTTACCGGCAGGTTTTCTGAGAGGTATTCTCATTATCTCGGTTAATTTAAATGCATCGTAGATTACAAGGGCGCCTTCTTCCTCATAAATGCTGGCCATTGCATATCTTCCGTCCTTTGTGAATTCAATGTGCATGGCCTTTTTGTCCTTTGATGGAATCAATGTTTTTACAACCTGCAATGCGGCCTTATCTATAATCTGGATTGCATCTGTATTTGTATCAACCCAGATAAACGGCGTATTCTGATGCGTTCTTACAAAAAAACCTGCCCCGTTAAGATTGATCTCCTTAACTACTTTCCTGTTATTCAAATCCAGGATGGTTACAACAGGTCTTTTCAGGTGATTTATAGCGGTATAAAGCACACCCTTATCAACCCAGTATGTGGCTGAAGCAAGATGCGGCATACCGTCTGTTTCAAAGTTGTTTATAACCTTTCTTTGTTTTAAACTATAAATATAAATTCTTGTCCCTTTTCTTGAAGACCCGATAATAATGTCTTCAAATGGACTTATTGATATATCTTCAAATGGCTCCGGCAGGGCAAGACTTTCTATTTCAAAACCCTTTGTATAATTTATGAGCCATAGATTTGGCATATCCCTAAAAGCACATACAAACTTTTTTTCTGAAATCAGAGTGTATATCCCTCCTATCTTTCCGGAGGTTTCTAAAACATAAGTTGGGGTTAGTTCATCATTTAAAAATACAATATTGCCTGGAAGGTAGTTGGCTGCAGCCACCCATTTATCATCATGGGAGATGGCTATGTTTCTCATATTTATACCTGCTTTGACACTGCCAATCTTTTTTAATGTGTAGATATCATATTTAGTTATGACACCATCCCTGGTGGGGGCATATATGTAACGGAGAGAGTAAGAGAATTTAGGTCCGCCGTGAATGGCCCCTGTCTGAAATTTATCTAATGACTTGAAATTATTGCCATCCATAACTGTTATACTTCTGCTGCTTTCTACAACAAGTGTTATATTTTCATAGTCAAGATTTGATATTGGTTTTTGAATCACCGGTTCTGTAAAAACCTCTCTGCTTTTTACAATATCTTCCTTTGTCCATCTGGCATTATTCAGGGGCAGGATTATATGCGAGATTATCTTATCAATATCGCCATCTGATAAAACTTCTTTAAAAGGCGGCATCTGGGTTGAGGGAAGGCCGTCTTTTATAATCTTTGCAAGCTCCTCATTCTTATATGTCTTCAGGGTTTCCGGCATTAAGGCGGGCGCCTTTAGGCCGTATCTTTCGGCATGATGACATGATGCGCAGTGTTTCATATACATATCCCTGCCTGCCTGCCCTCGAATGATTCCATCGGGGGTATTAAGCAGGGAAAACCCTTTGCCGTCGTCAGCCGCACCCAAAGGGTATCCGAAACCGGTTGTAAAGATTAGAAATGCAATAAGAATAATAAGTATCTTATTCATGGGGGGCCTTATTTTCTTTTTCCCCCTCACCCTGACCCTCTCCCGCAAGGGGAGAGGGAATCTTAAAGTTTCCCCTCCCTTGACGGAAGGGGATTAAGGGGAGGGTGATAGCGCTCTCTACAGCCTGTTGCCGCAGAGATAACCTAATTTTTTGCATATATCCTTAAAGCCGACATGACACTTTGCGCAGGTTTGGGGGTTTAATGGATGCCCCGCCTCTTTTGATGCAATTGATTTGCCGTCTTTAATGGCAACGACATCGTAAATCGGCTGCCCGTCTTTATGGTCTGTTGTAAATGCAGCGCCAATCTTTTTAAAGACAAGAACAGCAGTCTTGCCGTCAGGATATTTGTTACCCTTCTTTTTATAGGTATCATACACTTTTGGATTGACATAGCCTACATATCCGCCTGGCTTCACCCCACAATAGATATCCACCGTAGCCTGAAGTATGTCATCTCCGCCTGCGCCGAGCACATTCACGCCACAGTCAGGAAATATATCCAGAGAGATTGTCTTTGTCCACTTATCCCAGTAATTTGCCGGCGCCTTTTCTGCAGAAGCCGCTGCCTTTTCCGCTGCCTTTGCACCTTTCTTTTCTGCCGCAAAACTGCCGGTGGTCATTACTGCTAATATCATTACTGCTGCTAATGCTGATAAAAATATCTTTTTCATGTTTTCTCCTTTTATTCTAAGATTAAGGTTAAGGTTGAGGCTAAGGTTTTCTTAACCTCAACCTGTTTCCCTCTGTTAATAAGTATCCGTCATTGTATTATACACATTGAAATGACCTGTAGGCGTTACAAGCCAATCTCCTTTAATCCTTGATTTCTCTTTCAGGGTCTTATCATCATAGATTACCAGCTCCCCAACCTTATCCCATACAGCAACCCATACCTCATTACCTGCCTTGTTGTATTCCATATGCACAACCCTGCCGTGGTCAGCCACCTGCCAGCACTGCGGCTTCTCCTCCGGATGATGTTTCTCGAAGGCACAGAGGCTCCTCTTTATCTTGTCATCAGGATTCAAAGTATGGTCAACCCACACATGATTCGCCTTTGGATGGGTTTTTACAAACAGACCGCCGCCGCCAAGGGTCTCTACCTTTCTTACAACCTTCCACGCATTTTTAGGATGACCTTTTGGATCACTGCCCCACGCAGCAACTAACCCTTCTCCGAGATGCGGCGTAGCCGTAACTGGCCCGAATTCAGGGTCTTCCCAGTTTGCGCCCCTGCCAGGATGTGGTTTGTTGCCTGTCTCAATCTGGGCAATCTGCTTTTTTGTTACGCTGTCCACGATTACCATCTTGTTTCTCATATTCGCCGCCATCTGGATGTATCTCTTTGTAGCATCCCACCCACCATCGTGCAGAAATCTTTCGGTCTCTACCTGTGTAATCTTGAGGTTCTTTATATCAGAATAGTCAATGGCCCATATATAACCGGCCTCTTTAACATTGATTATCCACTCAGGCTCTTTATGCGCAGAAATAATTGCGGCTACCCTCGCCTCAGGGATATATTCGTTTGTATCGTATGAATAAGACCTGGTGCTTACGACCTTCTTGGGTTCCAGCGTCTGGCCATCAAGGACGACAAAATGAGGAGGCCAATAGCATCCGACTATGGCAAGTTTATCCTCAAAATTTCCTTTTTTGCCCTTATACTTGCTGGAGTCTATGCTTCTTGCGTCAAAGCATGTTTTTGCCTCTGCAACCTTGTCAGGTTTTGCCATCCAGAGGTCTATCATGGTTGACTTGCCGTCCCTTCCTATGGAATAGAAGTATCTGCCTGACGCAGAGGAACGGAGTATGTGCACTGCAAAACCTGTGTCTACTACACTTACAAGCTCCTTGGTATCTCCATCAAGTATAGCCACCTTACCGGCGTCTCTCAGGACAATGCCAAAAAAATTCTGCCAATTTCTGTTATGCTCAGGTTTTTTTGGTCTTTGAGCCTCCGGGACTATAAGCCTCCAACTCTCCTTCATCTCTGCCAGTGAAAACTCAGGCGGGGCAGGCGGAGCCTGCTGGAGGAAGTTCGCTATAAGCTCTATATCCTCAGCAGAAAAGTCACTGCCGAAGCTCGGCATACCGCCGCCGGTTCCATTGGTAACAAATGCCTTTATTATATTTGTGTCGTAATTCTTCTGTTTTAGATTTACATCGGTAATATTAGGTCCTGTAGCGCCCTTTCTTAATGTTCCATGACACCCGGCACACCTGTTAAAATAGAGGCCTTTTGCCTTCGCAAGCTCCTCAGGTGTTAAGTCTGGATTTGCCTGGGCTTTGTAAGCTGCGCCTACTATCATAAGGGCAGACAAAACTACCGACAAAAACACTTTCTCAATTGCAGCCATTACTCTTCTGTTGTATTGAACTAACATCTGTTTAACCTCCTTTTTGTGATTTGAGATTTACGATTTCAGATTGAGGAATTTAAAATCTTAAATCATAATTCGTAAATCGTAAATGAAAACAATTCTTTCACCTCCTTCTTTTATATTTAACCCTTTTTTAACAACCTTTGCCTTATCTCATGAACAAGAGAATCTTCACCCATGAGATGCTTTATTCTCCAGGCTGCCTTATAGGTAATATGCAATTCTTTTTTAATACCCATGGCTGATGAACCATTTGCTCCAAGGATAATAGCGTCAAACCACTTGCTTAGAGGCAGCCTGCTGCCGTGAAATAGAGTCATTGATGTATCGGAAAAGGTATATCTGCACCCGGAACAGTAATAACGTTTGTGTTCAGGAAAGGTTCTCATCTGCCCAACTTCTAGAATATGCTCTCCATCACATCTGGGGCATTTCACCCCGCCGGGCCACCTAAGCCTTCTCAAAAGCTCGACACATCTATTTTCTACAGAGTAGTTTACCTTTCTCTTCATAAAGGGGATAATCACTGCGCTGTTATTGATAATAAAGCAATAATCATGCCATCCCCTTGGTGAAGTAAAATGTGATAAAAAATATTAGATATTTCTTGGCAATAACGCTTGAATCTGGAAAGTGTGAATATTCTACCGGCCATTAAAAACGGCGTAAATCAGCCGTTTTGGCGGTATACCGCCGCCAATTTTTAAACAATTTATTGCCAATTATAAAATTATAAGAGGGATTGTTTCTGTGTTAAGAGAGGGAAATGATAAAGAAATCCATAATTTATGCAGGTGTGAATTACCAGCCTTCAAACAGAAGATGTTATGGGCTTCAGTCCGGGGTAGTTTATTTAACCTGTCTTTGAAGTTGCTGAATATGGATAGTCGCTTTCAAATTCTCTTGTGCTTCCAGAGCATTGGTGTTAATCTTTAAGAGATTGTTGAAAAACTCAACAATCTCTGATTACACAGATAAAGAATCAGATTACACAGATTAAAACTCCTTGAAATATCTGTGTAATCAAGGCGGTTGATGTTTTTTTCAACAGCATGTTAAAAGATAATTATCAACGTATCCATTTTTAGTTATCAATAACACCACTGAAGTCCTACCTTTGGCAATCATCCATTACCAGAGATATTCCCTCGCCACAACATAGCCTTACGTTGTTTCTTTGTCAGAAACAGGCAAATATACATAAAATACAGCCCCTTTGCCAAATTCTGATTCTACAGTAATGTATCCGTTATGCTTCTTAATAATGGAGTAGGCCGCGGCAAGCCCAAGACCGCTCCCCTTTTGCTTTGTTGTAAAATATGGGTCAAATATCTTTTCCAAATATTCTTTGGCGATTCCGCATCCATGATCTCTGATTGCTATCTTTACATACTTTCCGCTCTTTAACGGAAGGGTATCTTTCCCGCTTAATACAACATTTTCACATCTCACCTCAATTATCCCGCCTTCCGGCATTGCCTGATCAGCGTTAAGAATCAAATTGTTTATTGCCTGGCTTATCTGTCCTTCGTCAATCTCAACAGGCCAGAGATTATCAGCGATATAAAACTCCGGTTTTACCTTGGAGCCGCTCAGTGTAAAGGCGGTTGAATCCATGATTAGTTTCCCGACAACTGCTGTCCTTTTAACAGGCGCCCCTCCCTTTGCAAATGTAATCAGCTGCTGGGTTAATTCCTTTGCCATGTAACATCCCTTTTCTGCCTCGCTCAACACCTTTGAAGTCTTATCTTCAAAACCTGCTGTCCGCACCTTGGCAAGCGAGATATTGCCAAGGATGCCTGTCAATACATTATTAAAATTGTGGGCGATTCCGCCGGCCAGAACACCTAATGATTCAAGCTTCTGCATCTTTAAAAGCTCCTGCTCCATCCTCTTCCGCTCAGTGATGTCCATAATCGTTGTTATCCTTGCAGTACGTCCCTTGTATTTACTAGCCTTTCCACAAAGCTCGCAAATCAATGTTGTACCGTCCTTTCTCAGGCCAATAGCCTCATACGGCTGCTCATATCCTGAGGAGTAGTTTTTCTTTACTAAATCTCTGGACTCGGGAGCCGCTAATTCCAATACACTCATACCAATAACTTCAGAAGGTTCATATCTGAACATCTCGACAAAGGTTCTGTTAACATCTAATATCTTGCCATTTTCATGAATTGCAATCCCCTCTAGGGTTGCATCAGATAGCTGGCGGAATCTATCTTCGCTCTCTTTCAGCGCCTTTTCAGCCTGTCTGCGCTCAATAATCTCCTGTCTAAGCTGTTCATTGGTTGCACTTAGTCTGTCTGTGCGCTCTTTCACTGTTTTTTCGAGATTATCCCGATATTTTTCCAACTCCTCCGCTATTCTCTTGCGTTCGGTAATATCACGCATGAAACCGAAAAATTTGCCGCTGCCAAAAGGAAGATAATTAACACTGACTTCCATATCTATAACCCTGCCGTCCTTGCACCTGTGTTTGGTCTCAAAACGGTCAAAACCTGTTTCCATAACTTTGTATATATGCCTTTCAATATCATCCGGTGTTTCTAAAACCTCAATATCTTTTACGGACATCTTAAGCAAATCATCCCGTGTATATCCTATCAAGCGACAGCAAGCCTCATTCACATCCAAAAAACGACCTGTTGTATCGATCAACCAGAAACTATCCATAGAAGTTTGGAGTATAATCCGTTGCTGCTCTTCTCTTTCTCTGAGCTCTTTTTCTGTGCGTTTTTGTTCAGTAATATCGCGGACTATGCTTACAACCCTTGTAACAATGCCGTCTTTTTTAAAAACTGTTGTTGTTATTCCCGATGGAAATATCTCACCGTTTTTTCTCCTCAAACCTTGCTCTATGCTTAATACATCCTTCCCCTGCCTTACAGCCTCCTCCAGCTTGCCGGCACACTCCTGAAATTCCTTTATATCGGGGTAAAAGAAATCCACAAAGCGCCCGACGCACTCCTCAGGTTTATAGCCAAAAATCGGCTCAACTGAACTATTAACAAATTCTATGATTCTTTCAGGCATTTTAACGACAAATACAGCGCTCCCTAAGGAATTAAACAGTTTTGCAAGGTAGTCTTTTTCATTACGAAGCGCAATTTCCATTGCCTTCCACTCGGTCATATCTCTAACTATTGCCACTATATAATCTTTTTTCCCATGTGATAAATATTTAACATTAACCCACACGGGAAATACCGTGCCATCCTTACGCTTATGTTCACCTTCCATAAGCACATATCCCTGTTTCTGAACTTCCTCAATATGCTGTCTCCATGAAAATCTATTAGGTATCATTGCTTCAATATCCACTACTTCCATTTTAAGAAGTTCATCACGGCTGTATCCTAAATTACTGCACGCCTTATCATTGACCTCCAGAAAATGGCCGGTCTCAGGGTTAGTAATAAATATGGCATCATTTGCCTGATTTACAATGCTCTTAAATAAGAGCAAATCTTCTTCAGCTTGCTGATGCATAGTTTCCAATTCAGAAATCCTTTGACGCAACTCTGCTTTCATATTAGATTATCCTCTCATCAAAACAACCATCGCAAAAAATGCAATTGCACTTTTTGGGTTAACAGGCTGTTGAAAAAAGCATCAACAGCCTTGATTACACAGATTAAGAAAAACGATTACACGGATATTTCAATGGGTTTTAATCTGTGAAATCTAATCTTTTATCTGTGCAATCAGAGTTTGTTGAGTTTTTCAACAAACTGTTAACATCTTAAATCAGAAAAGCTGTTTATTATATGAAAAAGCCTTTGAATGTCAATATTTTTATTTACAACCTCTGCCAATTTTTTCATCCCTTTATCTTTTTTATCTTGAAAGGCAATAATTCTCTGCGCAGGCAAGCCTTTTTTGGCCCTCATCTCATGCAACAATCCAGCCCTGAAAGCATCATTGTCAAAGATACCGTGGATGTATGTTCCCCAGATTCTGCCGTTATCTGACACAGCGCCGTCTTCTATCCTGACCGGGGTATTATTCCTGTTTGTTATTATTGCAAAATAGTTTTCTTTGCCGTCTGTCTCTCCCATATGAATCTCATAGCCTTTAACTTGCATCTTGCATCTTACATCTTGCATCTGTGTCACAGCCTCTATCTGATATGTCTTTTTCTCCTTTTCCAGAATTGTCTCAATATCCAATAAGCCGAGGCCGCTGATTTCTCCGATGTTAGATTCCGTACCATAAGGGTCTTTTACCGCCTTCCCCAGCATTTGAAAACCGCCGCAGATGCCGATAACTCTGCCGCCCTGTTTTGCATAACGGATTATCGCATCGGCAAGGCCGCTCTTTCGCAGCCACCCCATATCTTCCAAAGTATTCTTGCTTCCCGGAATGATGATTACATCGGCTCCATTCAGTTCCGCAAGTTCGGTAACATATTCAACGCAAACATCAGACTCAAATCTAAACGCATCAAAATCCGTAAAATTAGATATTCGCGGCAATTTTATAACAACTATATCTATTTTTCCTTGACCTCTTGACCCCTTGACCCCTTGACCCCTGTCTAACGCCACCCCATCTTCATCAGGCAGGATTATATCTTTCAAATATGGCACAACCCCCAGAACAGGCACGCCTGTTTTTTGCTCCAGAAAATCAATTCCGGGCTTCAACAAATCCAAATCACCCCTGAACTTATTTATAATGAATCCCTTGACACGCTTCTTCTCAGAAGGCCTTAAAAGCTCCATTGTTCCAACAAGCGAGGCAAATACGCCGCCTCTGTCAATATCTCCTATAAGTATTACCGGCGCATCAACCATTTCAGCCAAGCCCATATTGGCAATGTCATTCTCTCTTAGATTTATTTCAGCAGGGCTTCCGGCCCCTTCAATGACAATCAGGTCATTTTTTTCAGCCAGTCTTTTATAGCTCTCAATTACATACCTTGCAGCCTCTTTTTTGAACCTGTGATATTCTTTTGCCTTCATATTTTTATAGACCCGGCCATGGATAATCACCTGACTGCCCATATCAGATGTTGGCTTTAAAAGTATCGGGTTCATGTCAACAGCCGGCGGAATGCCAGCCGCCTCTGCCTGAAATGCCTGCGCCCTGCCTATCTCGCCGCCATCGCTTGCAACAAATGAGTTTAGCGCCATATTTTGCGCCTTAAACGGAGCAACCTTCAAACCATGCTCCTTAAATATGCGGCACAACGCAGCAACAAGGATACTCTTGCCTACATGAGATGAGGTTCCCTGAAACATGACAGGAAGCGCTTGGGATGTGGGATGTGGGATGTGGGATGTGTTTGTATCGGAGGCAAGAGGCAAGAGGTAAGAGGCAAGATTTTTCTCTTGCTTCTTGCTTCTGACTTCTTGCTTCTGATTTTTGTCAGACATCATATCCTCTCGGTGTTATCATTTTCTTATGAGAAACAAAGGTTGCACTGTTGCCTATAATCAGGATTGTTGACATATCTATAAAATCATAGTGAGCAGGCATTTCTTTTAAAGTGGTTATTTTTATTTCCTCTTCTTCTCTTGTGGCGTTTTTGACTATACCGACAGGCGTATTCTCATTTCTATGCACAGATATGATACCAATAGCCTCTTCAAGCTGGGAAACCCTTGTCCTGCTCTTTGGATTATAGAGGATTATGATAAAATCACCTTGAGATGCCATTTCCAGCCGCTTCTTTATTTTTTCCCACGATGTTAAAAGATCACTTAAAGATATTGATGCAAAATCATGCATGAGCGGAGCACCAAGCAGACTCGCTGCCGCACAAAAGGCAGGGACACCGGGAATGACGGAAACTGGGATCGGGGATCTGGGATCGGGTAGAAGGAAGGCGGGGTTTGCTGGCCCCTGTAGTAGTTCAAGCACCAGCCCTGCCATCCCGTATATGCCCGAATCACCGCTGGATACCACAGCCACCTTCTTACCCTGCAAGGCCAGTTCAATGGCCTTCTGGCACCGGTCAACTTCTTTGGTCATACCGGTTGAAAAAATCTCTTTGTCAGGAATGACACCTCTGATTAAGTCAATGTAGGTCTTGTAGCCCACCACAACATCGCAGTTTTCCAACGACTCTTTTGCCTTAAAGGTGAGATGCTCCATGCCGCCAGGCCCAATGCCTACGATACAAAGGGAGCCTTTGCTGCTGCTATTGTCACACGTCCTATCTTTTGTTTTCTTATCCATATCTTTTTTGTCCCCGCCGATTTAAGCGCCGCCGGTTCGCACACGCCGCCTACGCCAACCTTTCCCATAACAAATTTGGAAAAACCTGAAGGAAGCGGCATATCTGCCAGTTCATCCTTTGAATAAAAATCTATTTTTAAATTATATTTCTTGGCAAATCTCAAAAGCCCTTTCTCATCTTTCTTTACATCAATAGACGCAATATTCCTTACCGATAATAGGGACACATCCCATTTTTTTAATACCGAGAAATATGCGCCCTCCACTTCTTTCAATTTAACGCCTCTATCACAACCAATGCCTACTACTAAATCCCTTGGTCGCAATATCACCCTTCCCTTTCTCCCCTCCCCTCGAGGGAGGGGGCTGGGGGAGGGAGTATCTTGCCATTTATTCGTTATCACAACCAGAGCATCTATTTTATTTTTGAGGGCTTGCACAGCAGATTTATAAAACTTGAACCCTTGAACCCTTGAACCCAGAAACCTCTTTATTGCCTTTCGCCTTTTCGCATCATCAACAACAAACACCACCGGCCTGCCGTTCACAATGGCTGAATTCACTATCTTGATCTTATTAAAATCTTCAATCGCCAGATTAAATCTATCCGCAATATCCTCTATGCACGGCAGTTTATTCACATCTGTTGCGGTAGTGATAACAGACTGTCCGCCGACCATCTTTGCAATCTCTCTGGCAAGATTATTTGCACCGCCAAGGTGTCCTGATAAAAGGCTGATAACATATTTCCCCTTCTCATCCATTACCACAATTGCCGGGTCTTCTGCCTTGCTCTTTAAAATGGGGGCAATGGTACGCACAACAATGCCAGCAGCCGTAATGAAAATCAGGCCGTCATGCCTTTTAAAGGCGCGCTTCACATCCTGTTTAAAATCTATGGGGTTGGTGAAAAGAGCGGCATTGTCAATTTTTTTGGAAAAAGTTCCGGCAAGTTTTATGCCGTTTTTTGTAAGGGCAAAGATAGCAAGATTCATTTCATTTTTTCCACTTTTTTAACAACTTCTGCAACTTTCATAACGGAAAACAGAAACAGCTTTTCTCCCTTTTCCCGCGTCGCCTTTACCGGATTCCCCCACACGCCGCCCTTCCAGTATTTGACTTTATCTCTTACCAAAAATGGTTTCGGCAACTTAGGATATTCCTCTCTTGCCATTCCCTTTACCAACTGCGGAGCAAGATATAAAATCCTTGATGTTTCTATCTCGCCTGCATGACCGTCGTCTTTTGTCTCAACAAACTTTTCGCTCTCTTTCCTAATCATGTCATACTCGGATATTACTGCAATTTTAATATCATCAAGTTCGTCTATAAGCTCCTCGCCAACCTCTCTCAAGGCAGACATATGGATATTTCCTGCATGGCCTGAAATCAGGATAAAATTCCGCAAACCCTTACTATATGCTGATTTTACAATATCTCTTGTTATCATCCTCAAACTGTTTGCTGATATGCCGATACTTCCAGGATGCTCTCTTGTTGATGTGAGAACGCCATAGTGAACTGGCGGCGCAACAAAGACCTTAACCCTTTTCGCAACCTCCTTAACAACCTCATAGACCTGCATGGTATCAGTGGATAATGGAAGATGACTTCCATGCTCTTCTACTGTACCGAATGGGATAATTATGGTCTTTGTCTTTTTTAGCCCTTTTTGAAAATCAGCCATGGTGATGTTTTCCAGAAGCATACATCCTCCGATGTTGATTACACAGATTTAGAAAAATGATTACACTGATTTTAATCTGCGTAATCGTGTTGTTATAATCGGTGTAATCGTATTATCGCCTTTTATACAGCCATATCCCAACCCACGCACCTATTCCATCAGCAATTGCATCATAAATACTTGAATTTCTATTCGGCACGAAATGCTGATGTATCTCGTCAGATATGCCGTATAAAAAAGTAATAGCAAATGCAACAAATACGATTTGTTTGCTATTGACACTAACGGTGTTTAACGCCCTAAACCATATAATGCCAAGCACACCGTATTCTATAAAATGCGCAACCTTATCAATATTCCATACATCAGGGAGTTGAAATTCCTCAAGCGGTTGAGACGACATATAAAATATCAAGGCCATATAACCAATGGGCGGCAGCCAGTAAAAAATAATCTCCTTCGGCCTAACCCTTTTTCTTCTTTCTATAGCCATGCTCAAAGTTCCTGTCATAAAGTTTTGATTTTGTTCTTGCCTCTTGCCACTTGCTCCTTACCCCTATAGTTCTTCCCACAATTATCATCGCCTGCCTTGCAATTTTTGCCTTTTTTACTTTTACGACAATATCTTTCAGAGTCGCTCTCACAATCTTTTCATCCTCCCATGTTGCCCTGTAAACAACGGCAACAGGAGTCTCTTCTGCATAACCTTGCTTCAATTCTTCAACAACATTTTTTATCATGCCGACACTTAAAAATATACACATGGTTGCACTATGTCTTGCAAGCCCTGCCAATCTTTCTTTTTCAGGCACAGATGTTTTTCCTTCAAGCCTCGTAAATATAACGGTCTGCGTAATCTCCGGCATTGTCAGTTCATCTTTCAATGCGGCAGCAGATGCAAACGCAGAGCTTACACCAGGAACAACAGCATAAGGAATGCCCTCCCTTTCCAGAATATCTGCCTGTTCCCCAAGGGCGCTATAAAGAGTTGGATCTCCTGTGTGAAGCCTGACCACCTTTTTGCCTTGCCTTGCCGCCTCAACCACAATTTTCATAATTTCATCCAATGTCATGGAGGCACTGTTATATACGGCCGCATCTTTTTGGACGTATTGCAAAACCTTTTCATTTACAAGAGAGCCTGCATAGACCACCACATCAGCTTCCTCCAGCAGTCTTTTTCCCTTTACTGTGATGAGTTCAGAATCGCCGGGGCCGGCACCGATGAAGAATATTTTTTGTAGTTTTATTTTTGGCTTGCTCATTTCTTCACTATCACCATGGAAAGATAATCCAGCCTCTCCCCCCTCAAACTTTCCAGATTTCTCACAACCCTCTCTTTGTCTCCGCCGCACCTCTCAACAAACACAGCCCTGTTTTTCAAACCTGATTCGCTCAACAAACTGAGAACCTTATCAAAAATCTTATTCACCTTCATCAGCACAATCGTATCAAAATCGTTCAAAACATTCCTCAGCTTTTCCGTTTCATAGGTAGCAGGGATTACCGCGAGCCGTTCATCGGCCTCGGCAAGCGGAATAACTGCTGCTGCCGCCGAGGCCATGACAGACGAGATACCGGGGATTATCTCTATTTCAGCTTTCGGAAGTTTTTCCCTGACAAGGGGAACAAGATAGCTGAAGGTGCTGTAAAACATAGGGTCGCCAAGCGTTATGCAGGCAACATTTTTTCCTGCCTTTAACCTGTCGGCGATGGCGGCGGCGGCGTCTCCTCTTGCCCTTCTGAGAATCTCTTTATCCTTTGTCATGGGGAATATGAGTTCTACGGTCTCTTTATTTGATAAATCCACAATCCCCTTCACAATGGAAATGGCAATGCTGTCCGACTCCTCTTTTGATTTGGGGATGGCTATAACATCAGCGGCTTTAAGCGCTCGTACCGCTTTGAGCGTCAAAAGTTCAGGATCGCCGGGGCCAACACCTACGCCGTATAAAATACCATGATGCGTGATGCGTGATGCATTGGTCATTTTTCTTTTCTCCAATTTTCCCCTCACTCCAGCCCCTCTCCCAACAACCCCCTATCCCCCTTAACAAAGGGGGAATTAAATGGAGTTGTTACCACTTTGATAAGGTGGAAGTGAGAGGATTAAGGTGAGGGGGTTCTCCCACAACAATAAAAACAGGATTGTGTGCATTGAAAATATGTAAGGGCGTATGGCCATACGCCCTTACAGCAACATCTTTTGTCTTGGCAATATTCACGGAAATGGTTTCAACATTCCATTTCTTTTTTTTAAAAAAACCTGCGGCTGCTGCCAGTGTCTCAAGGGTTATGGCATTCACAATTATTCTGCCTCCCTGCTTTAGCCTCTTTGAACAAACATCAAGGATTTTAACAACATCCTTGCCGCCTCCCCCAATAAACACCGCATCAGGGGTTGGAAGTGTTTTAAGGCTGTCAGACGCATTCGCATGAATAATCTCAAGGTTGATAGTTCCGAATCTTTTCTTATTTTTCTCTATATGGGCAATTCTCGTCTTTTCCTTTTCAACAGCAAAAACTCTCCCATCTTTTGCAAACATTGCCGCCTCTATGGATAAAGAACCTGAGCCTGAACCAATGTCCCAGATAATGCTGTCCCTTTTCAGTTTTAACTTGGACAGGCTGATGACACGTATCTCTTCCTTCGTAATCATACCGTTGGAATGACTGAAGGCAGAATCGGGAATACCAAAAAAGACAGAGTTCGAGGGTTCAAGGATTCGAGGGTTCAAGTCTTGGCCCCTTGACCCCTTGACCCCTTGACCCCTGATTAAAATCATCACATTCAACGGCGAAAATTTCTTTCTCGTAATCTGTGTTAAAGTTCCGCGGGTAATCTTTTCTTTATCAGTCCCCAAATCCTCGCACACATAGGCCTGATAATCTTTTACACCTTTATCAAGAAGCATCTTTGCAATCTTTGAAGGGGTATTTTCTGGATCGGTAAAAATGCCAACTTTGTTATGGCAAACTATTTCATCAACAATCCCTCCGATGCTACTTTCCTTATCCGTATTTCTTGCATCTTGCATCTTGCATCTTGCATCTAATATCTGACCCCTGCTTCTCCCATGAACACTCAAAAACCTTGCATCATTCCAGCTATCTTTTATCTTAGCAAAGACATACTGCATTGTGCTGACATTTGGGATTATTTCAACCGCATCTTTGCCTAGCTTCTTTACGAGAAAATCTGCGATACCGAAAAAGTTCGGATCGCCGCTTGCAAGGACGACCGACCATTTTCGATTGCCGATTTTCGATTTTCGATTTAAAATCTTTTCAATATCTTCCAAATTTGAGCCAATAACTATTTTTCTTCCTTTGAATTCAGGGAAAGAGGCAAGGTGCCTTCTGCCACCAATCAGGAGACTGGTCTTATCAATAAGTTTCAATGCTCTTGGAGAAAGGCTTGATTTGCCTTCCATGCCTAAACCAATTATATAAATCATAATTTCTCTACTACCTCATTATTATATCCTATCAGCATACACCCAATCTCTATTTTGCCTTCAATAATTTCTCCTGCATTCTTTTTCACTTTATTGCAAACCGTCTTATAAACACTTTCTAATCCTTGTTCTTTTAACATAAAAAATACCTGTCTGGCTGTATTCGCATTCTTTATACTTTCAATAATGTCTCTCCCTGCCCCTGCCTCCCTTGCAAGATTAGCCAGAAACTCAAGTTCGATGCTTGAATCTGAACAGTGCGTTTCAAAATGACCTGCCGCAAGCTTGCTGAATTTCCCGAATTGAGCAACAATGGTAATTTTGTGCAATGTATTGGTGGGCGCAGCCCACCCTACTTCTCTTCTGACTTCTGACTTCTGACTCCTGACTGCCTTCAATGCAAATCCCATATGGTCGCCCACCAGAATAAATGCATCTTCCTGCAGTTTTAAGATTTGTTCTGCTACCTTTTCACTGCTTCTGCCGGTTGAAAAGACAATCTCTTTACAGCCTGAGCCTGATGCAATTGCAACATCTATTGCACAGGTTATAGAGTGACGATAGGCTGATAAAGATAACGGCTCTACAATTCCGGTTGTTCCTAAAATAGAAATCCCGCCGATTATTCCTAAGCGGGCATTCATGGTCTTTTTTGATATCTCCTCGCCTTTGGTGACGGAGATTATCAGGCTGAAGACTGAAGTTCTTACACTTAAATCTTGAATCTTGAATCTTGAATCTTGAATCGCCTCTCTCAAAGCTTCCTCAATCATCTTTCTCGGGACAGGATTTATTGCAGGCTCACCAACTGGTATAGCAAGTCCAGGCTTGCTGACAAGGCCAACCCCCTTACCGCCAAAGACCGTTACGCGTAAACCGTGAATCGTAAATTCAAATGCCTTCTTAAAATTTGAAATTTGAGATTTGAAATTTGAAATTGCCGAAGTGAAAACTTCGGCAGTTATCTCCGCCCCATTCGTAACATCCGGGTCATCACCGGCATCTTTTATAATTGAGGCCGATGCCATGTCTTTTTCTATCTCGCATCCGTGAACCGGCAATGTAACAATTTGCCCAAGGGGTAATGTTATTTGCACATCTTTGAGCTTTCTACCCGTCAAAAAGGCAATGGCCGCTGCCTTGCTTGCAGCGGCCGCACAGGCACCCGTTGTATAGCCTTTTCTCAAACCTTTTTTTTGTTTACTTTCCACAAAATCCCTAAAATACATCCCATAACAATGGCCATAATAAATCCCTGAATAGATTGGGCTGTTATGAGGTGATACCTCTCCGGCTCAATAGATGAAAGGAGCATGCCCCCAATCCTAAGCAACAGCCACAGGATAGTGGAGAGTAAAACAGCGTTTGCAACGATATTCTTAAAAGGCAGCCACCTTTGCAAAATGGTTAAAAATCCGCTTACAACAATACCAAAGATAGCGCCGCCTGCTGCAAAGTTGATAAGATTCTGCAAAACGCTGCTTTCAAACTGAAATGCCCCGCTGATTGCATTGATGAGTATGACAACCCATCCCCATATCACCCCGGCGATAGCGCCTAAAATAATACCTTTCTTCCAATCAATGGATTGAATTTCCATATAACCTCCCATGAAAGATTTACAATTGTAGATTTACGATTTCAGATTTTAAAGATTTTAAATCGTAATTCGTAAATCGTAATTCGTAAATTCATAGTATCTCCCTTTGTGAAAGACAGATTAAGGCTGAGGTTTAGGTTAAGGCAAAGCAAAAACATTGCCTCCCTCAACCTTGACCTTAACCTCAACCTGTTTTAAATCAGTGGCACGGCATTCCGATGGTATGCCTGAAATCATGGAATGCGTCATGCACACCTGGTGCAATAGACTCCACACCATATGCAATGACCACCATTGCAAATGCTACCCCCACAATTACAAGCGCCGGCAGCAGCGCTCCCAGCAAGCCGCCTTCTCTGCTTATTATTCTTTCCATAGTATTAGCCCTCCTTTCTTTTTATTTGCTCCGAAAATAACTACTCATATAACTCCATCACGTCCTCGTCTTAAAAATAGTAAAATGCTGGCTGAACTTTATAATTTGCTCCACGTGCTCTTGGCACATTCCTTTGTTCTTAAACCAGCACGGTCAGTTT
>JACRML010000051.1 GCA_016214995.1 Deltaproteobacteria bacterium | reverse complement strand
TTTCGCTGGCTTGTGCAAGAATTCAGAAATAGAAACCGCCATGTCATGGTTCGCTCAAATCTGACAATCCTTACAGAACCTGATTATAAAAACCTTACTGAATTTTTCGCGGAGAATAAAATAGAGGTGGTTGCCTCCCTTCCCTATTATCTGGAGCAGACTTTAGACAGGCAGCGCGGGGATGGCGTATTTAAAAAATCTATAGAAGCCCTGAAACAACTAAACAGCATCGGCTACGGCAAAGAGGGTTCCAATCTCATATTGAATCTGGTTTATAATCCGGCAGGGGCGTTTCTCCCGCCTTCTCAAAAGCCGCTTGAGGCAGATTACAGGAGAGAGATGTTGAAAAGATATGGGATAGCATTTAACAACCTTTATACAATTACCAATATGCCCATAGGCCACTTTTTGAAGTATCTCAATATATCTCAAAATTACAATTCATACATGGAAAAACTTGCCTCAACCTATAATCCGAATGCTGCATCTCAAGTGATGTGCAGATATACATTATCGGTTGGATGGGACGGTTCGCTGTATGACTGCGATTTTAACCAGATGCTCGGCATAACCGTAAATCACGGCGCACCATCTAATATCAAAGAATTTAATTTAGCCAAACTGTGCAACAGGCGAATTGTAACAGGCATTCACTGCTATGGCTGCACAGCAGGCGCCGGCTCAAGCTGCGGCGGGGCAGTGGTATAAAACACTATAATATGGTTGGATCAGGAATAAATGCTGGCCGCCACTCATTGATTGCCAGATGGCGGCAGATTTCCTGCTCAAAGCCTTCCGGTATATCATAATTACTTCTGATAAACAGATGTATATCAGGAGGAAACACCCTATTAACAGCCGCATAGAGTTCTATACAATTTTTTAATTTTGTCTTTCTCCCCTCTGTTGTGTCGTTAGGCCTCATACAAAGTTTGGCTGCAAGCGGAAGAAGCTCTTCTATTGTTTCAGCAAAACATAAAAGGTTTTGTGGCGCAGGGCCTGTTGGGACTGTATCCCCAAGCCTCGCATCCTTTATCTGCCAGTATTTATCCTGTCCAATAAGATAAAGACCATAATCTTTAAACATAGGCCCAAAGATAACTGGTATGCCGAGCCTTGCCATACCCAACGCAGAAGAAAATGCCTTTTGCGTGAATGCGCCCCATAGTATTACTGCTGCGCCGACCCTGTTTATTATATAGTCTGCAATTTCTTTGTAATTATTCTCCAGTTTTCTGTGGCACATTATCTGGGCAATTTTTATGCAGGCCCCGATAAGATGAGAAGCAGATACACATGAACCAAGATTTGTTAAGTTTCGGCTGTCAAAAGAGTCAGGATTGTTTTTGAACAAATCTCCTTTTGCAACATCCATTGAGGCACAGCCGCCAGTTGAGACGATATAACCTCTGTTAAGAAACTCCTTTGCTATTTTTTGATGGGTTGATTCTTCTGACCCCTGACCCCTGATCCCTGATCCCTGTTTTTCCTCCGGGCATCCAAATATTCCGATAATCCCCGGAATCTCACCCATGACAATGGATGGCGCAATTCCCCTTATTTCACCATCTCGTATAGGGCCGCGGCCAATCCGCAAAAAACCTGATGCAGGGTCTTGGGTGTGGGATGTAGGTTTTCTCCTGACCACTGACCACTGTTCACTGATTACTATCTTTACCGCTGCTTCCGCTGCCTTCTTTTTATCAAGGATAATACCTGTCCAATTCCTTATAATATATTCTAAGACCTCGTCCAGCGCAGTATCTGTTAAATCTTTAAGCCCCAGTGCCATCTCTTGTGTTGTTGCAATGACAATGCTGTCAACCTTCCTCGCCTCAAGAACCACATCAGCCCTTATGCACTGGGTATCCAAAATTATCACATCTGCAATGCCTGACTGTATAACTTCTAACTGTGATGCCTGATTGCCTATTATCTTGAAACCATGACTATGCCTCACTGAATCTGATGCCGCACAGCACAGGCCGCAAACCTCTATCTTATCTTTAAGCCCCTTTTCCTCCACTATGTGCATAATCTCATGGGCAATGGAGGAGTTGTGCCCAATTATAAGTATCACAGGCTTTGATGTATCAACAGTTTCTAACCCGATAGCTACTATTGGCGAATTGGATTCGCCCTTTGGCATGTTCATGGCATATATCTGCGCAATGTCTGCCACTTCCATGGCAAGGTTATCCAGCATACCTGCATGAAGCGCCTTGCTTACAAAATCTTCATAAGATGCCTCTGTGCCGAAGTTTATGGAGGAGAGGAGATGGTTTAACTGGCCCTCTATATAAGTAAGGATATTTCTCAACTCACCTATGTTTTTTGGCTCGCAGCCTGTTATAAGTGTTGCATTCGGAGTTACTATAGCGGTATGCATGCCGCTATCTATACGACACTCTTTGCCAAACCTGACTATTAAGTTTTCTATTAGTCTTACAGCGTGAGATGTATGACCCGATGCCCCTATGACAGCATCTAACAAAATCTCTCTTGCCTTGAAACCAATTTCATCAATGCCGCATTTGCCACCTCCCCCTCTCCCCCCCTTTGTTAAAGGGGTGGCAGAGGGGGTTGGCCTGCATGGCCCCATTGCGCACAGGTGGCAGGTCTTATTAGATTTTGAAAATATTGGCTGGTATCTTTTAAGCAGGGTTAAATCCCAGTCTCTTAAATCAAATATATCTAAATATGGTTTCATTGGCAGGATGTATGATTTAACTAAGCCCTTCCCAAAAGAAATATTATTATAAGGGCAATACCGGTTGTCAAATGTGCTGCAATAGTCGCTTTTATACAAGGAAGTGTTTCTTTAAACTTGTCATAATTTTTAAACAAACCATTTACAGCCTTTATACCAAATATGCCTGCAAGCATGGCAAACAGCACAATGGCCGGCAGCAGATTTAACAAAACTCCGATTACAATACTGGCATAAGCCCCAACCATAAGTATGGCAAAACCCCATCTTGCATTCTTCTTTCCAAGCCGCACAACTATCTGATTTTTTCCGACAGCCTTATCAGCATCATAATCAGGAAATTCATTTATATACAGTATCGCTGCTATGAGAAATGACAGGGGTAGAGAAGCAAATACGGCAGTAATAGAACTATCCTGCGTCTGCACATAGTATGAACCAGCTACAGACAGAATGCCAAAGTTAATTCCAACCAGCAGTTCTCCCACTCCCCTGCCTACAAGGAAAAGCGGCGGTGCAGAATAATAATAGCCTGATAAAGATCCGATAAAACCAATGAAGAGGAGCGGCATCCCCCGTTCATAAACAAGATAAAGGCCTATTATACTTCCTATGATGAGAAGCACACTGCCCAAAAAATATGTTTCCTTTGGCATCATAATCTTATTCTGTATCATTCTGCTCCCGCCGGTAAACGGCGTAAGGCTTGTGCGGTTTATATTGTCAGTCCCATTGAGATAATCAAAGTAATCATTTAATACATTCATACCTGCATGATAAAAAACGGCTGCAATGAGGGACAATAGAAAAAACGACAAGACAAATATCTTGTGCTCATACCATGCAACTGCAGCACCAAGGCAGACAGGAAGTATAATTGCTGAAAAAAACTGAGGACGGGTAGCAAGGAAGTAGGTTTTTAATCTTTGCAAGGATTAAACCTCTTGAAGACAGGCGATAGGCTATGGGCATTGGAATATGGGTTTTTCCTATTACCTATAGCCTCTTGCCTATTGCCTGTCTTTTGGTATCTTTTCTCCCTTTGTCAAATCCTTATACGATTCCCTCTCTCTGATTATAGTAAACTTATTTCCCTTTATCATAACCTCCGCAGCCCTCGGTCTTGAGTTGTAGTTGCTGGACATGGAAAAACCGTAAGCGCCTGCGCTCATTATGGCCATTAAATCACCGGATTTAAATGGAGGGAGTTCTCTGTCCTTTGCAAAGAAATCCCCTGATTCGCATATTGGACCGACAACATCTGCAACAATTTCTTTTGCAGACTTTTTAGTTACCGCCTTTATCGCATGATAAGACCCGTAAAGGCTCGGTCTTGCCAAGTCATTCATGGCAGCGTCAACAATGATGAAATTCTTCTCTGTTCCCTGTTTTGTATATAAAACCTTTGCAACCAATATTCCTGCATTCCCCACCATCACCCTGCCCGGCTCAAATATGAGTGTTACATCAAGCCCTCTTGTCGCGTCTATAACAGCCTTGCCGTATTTGCTCGGATGCGGCGCATCTTCGTTTTCGTAGGTAATCCCAAGGCCGCCGCCCATATCCAGATACTTCACTTCAACCCCTTCACTGCGAAGTGTTAGAATAATCTCCTTTGTCTTCCTGAGGGCATCAACAAACGGAGAAAGTTGAGTAAGCTGCGAGCCAATATGGCAGTCAACACCAATTGGAATAAGATTTTTCAGATTATTCTTCGCATATACATATTCCTGAATAGCCTGTTCTGTTTCTATGCCAAATTTATTTTTCTTGAGCCCTGTTGAAATATACGGGTGTGTTTTTGGGTCAACATTGGGATTTACCCTTATGGCAAAATTAGCCTTTTTCTTCAGCCTGCCTGCAATCTTGTTGATTGCCCGCAGTTCCTCAGGCGATTCAACATTGAACATGAGAATACCTGTCTTGAGCGCATACTCAATCTCATCCTCTCTCTTGCCCACGCCGGAATAGACAATCTTCTTGGGGTTCGCCCCGGCCTTGAGCGCCCTGAAAAGCTCTCCGCCTGAAACAATATCAACGCCGCCCCCAGCTTTGATAAAGGTATTCAGCACTGCAATGTTTGAATTCGCCTTCACCGAATAGCAAATAAGATGCGGCACATCTTTAAACGCCTCATCAAAGGCCGCGTAATGCCGAGTCAGTGTCTTGTGACTGTAAATATAACACGGCGTTCCAACCTCTTTAGCGATTTTTTCTATGGATACGGCTTCGGCGTAGAATTTGTTATTTTTGTAAGTGAAAAAGTGCATGATGCGTGATTCCTCCTGTTAAAAATGGTATGGAAGATGTAGGCGATGGTTATGTCGTTGTTTTAGCACGAACACTCCAACGAGCTTCTGACACCATTTCAAAATCACTGCCATACTGCATGATGAAGATGACAGGTTCCCTGTTGTAAACACCACAAACCCGATAAAGCGGCAAACCATCTTTGAGAAGTTTATGTGAAGGCTTTCCAGAAACTATTAGTTTTGCCCATACACTCTTGGTGTCAGCTGTGCCCTTTACTTCTATCCGTTGTGTTATGTTACCGCATGTAATTTCAAGGTCACTGCCATTTCTGGGTGTTAAGAAATTGCAGTTTGGGTCTTTACTCAGGAAGTAGAGTTTCACCAACTCAATTGCACGATTTGCGATAATAGAGCTTTTCCCGTTTTTAGGATATTTCCTGTTTAGCCATGCGAATTCATTCTTCTTTGGTTTGAATTTAATCTCTTCCACAGCACTCTCCTAAACAATCCAACAACTTATTATCCACTTTCCGTTCTTTATCAGAATGGCTGACGCAGCCCGCGCTACGGTTCTTTATTCTCCATCATCAGAAAAATTTTTTGCTTTAAATCACGGCTTTTATAAAAATCATCCTCTGTAAGCGCGCCAATGTAATCTTCTATTGCCAAGATACTTTCCCGAATATCATGAAGATAGAGTTTTATATCCCTTTTCATAAAATAGAGACTTCTTCGCTTAATATTTGCGTCTTTATAAGAGGTTTAATGGCGGAGTATTCAACCAAATCAACCTTCCTGCCGATGGCTTCTTCAATCTCTAATTTAATCCCTACAAAATCAAGGAGGCTTATATCATCTCTTTCAATCTCCACTAATATATCTATATCGCTGTCTTCCCTTGCCTCACCTCTTACCAAAGAGCCAAAAACTCCGGCCCTTTTAATATCGTATCGTTTTAGTATCGGAAGGATTTTATTTTTAATCTCTTCAATCTTCATCTTTTATCTCCAACATTATCTCATTATCTACTTTACCCATGCTGTCTCCTGCGGCGGCTTTGGCGGCGCTTTTTTGCCGCAACCCATAACTACAGTGGACAGTGAGAAGTGGATAGTGAGCAGCAAAATCAAGGTTGCGAGTTGCAAGTTGCAAGTTGCAAGTCTTATGAATCCTAAACTACAAATCTTCTGACCACTGACCACTGACCACTGACCACTTTCTTCTCTCATCTAATTTCCCTTTCTATCTCCTTCAATCTCTTTTTAACAGCTTCCAGCGCTGTTCCGCCTTTCACTTTTCTGCTGTTGACGGATGTCTCTATAGAAATTATCTTTCTTATCCCTTCATCAAAAACCTTTGAAAACCACTTCCATTCCTTCAGAGTTAAATCTTCTAATGCCTTCCTATTCTTAATGCAATAGGCAACTATCTTGCCGATAATGTGATGGCTTTCTCTGAACGGAATGCCTTTTTTAACCAAGTAATCCGCCGCATCGGTTGCAGTGAGAAAGCCGCCCTTTGTGGCATTAAACATTCTCTCTTTATTTATTTCCATTGTCTGCAACATTGGCGATAAAATTTTAATGCACTCCTTTATTGTGTCTACGGTGTCAAACAGCGCCTCTTTATCCTCCTGCATATCTTTATTGTATGCAAGAGGCAGGGATTTCATTGTTGTTAAGAGGGAAAAGAGATTTCCATACACCCTGCCTGTCTTTCCCCTTACAAGCTCCGGCACATCAGGATTTTTCTTTTGCGGCATGATGCTGGCACCCGTGGTATACGCATCGCCGATTTCAATGAAGGAGGAACCGGTTGAAAACGCATCCGAGAGTTCAATAAAACCAAATTCATGAGAAGACCATAAAATCAATTCTTCACTAAACCTGCTTAAATGCATTATCAGGATAGATGCAGCGCTGCAAAATTCTATGCAAAAATCTCTGTCGCTCACGCTATCAAGGCTGTTATCTGTTGGTTTATCAAAACCCAGTTCCCTTGCAACAAAATCCCTGTCCAGAGGATATGGACTGCCTGCTAATGCACCAGCGCCAAGCGGCATGACATTCACACGCTTATAGCAGCCTGCAAATCTTTCATAATCCCTTTTCATCATTTCATAATACGCAAGAAGGTGATGGCTGAATAAAATCGGCTGCGCCCTCTGGAGATGGGTATAGCCTGGCATGATACAGCCAAGGTTTTTCTTTGCAACATCCACCAACGTCTTTTGTAAATTTTTTATTAAATTTTGAATTTCTTTAATCTCATCCCTCAAATACAACTTAATATCAAGCGCAACCTGATCGTTCCGAGACCTTGCAGTATGCAGCTTCCCACCCACAGACCCGACCTTTTCCGTAAGCCTTTTTTCAATCGCCATATGTATATCTTCTAAATCATATGTAAATACAAATTTACCGGCATCAATCTCTTTTTCAATGTTCTTTAAGCCGCCAACAATTTTATCCGATTCTTTCTTTGTAATAACCCCCACTTTTGCCAGCATCTTTGCATGGGCAATGGAACCCATAATGTCGTGCCTGTAGAGTCGCTTATCAAAAGAGATGGATGCGTTGAACTCTTCTACAAGTTTATCAGTCTTCTGTATAAACCTGCCTGACCATGGTTTGGATGCCATTATCTCTCCTCCACTACATCTTCTCTATTAAGCCCAAATGCCTTATGCAGAACCCTTACTGCCAGCTCCGTATATTTTATATCTACGACAGCGGATATTTTTATCTCAGATGTCGAAATCATCTGGATATTTATGCCTTCATTTGCCATGGTCTCAAACATTTTGGATGCAACACCGGCATGGCTTCTCATGCCTGCACCCACAATGGACACCTTGGCAATGTTGGTATCGGAAAGCACCTTTCCTGCCTTTAACTCCTTTGCAGTCTTTTCTATAAGCTGTAATGCCTTTTTGAAATCTCCCTTGGACACCGTGAATGTCAAATCCGTATGGCCGTCGTGGCTTACATTCTGCACAATCATATCAACATTTATATTTGCCTTTGTAAGCGGGGCGAAGAGTTTTGCGGCAATCCCCGGTCTGTCGGGCACCTTCGCAATCGTTATCTTTGCCTCGTCTTTATTGTAAGTAACGCCGGAAACTATCACCTTCTCCATATCCTTATCCTCCTTTGTAACAAGCGTCCCTTCCGCAACTGTAAAGGACGACTTTACCATCACAGGGACGTTATATTTTTTTGCAAATTCAACAGACCTTGTTTGCAGCACCTTTGCACCGAGGCTTGCCATTTCCAGCATCTCGTCATAAGAAACCTTTTTCAGCTTTCTTGCATCAGGACATATATTCGGGTCTGTGGTATAAACGCCTTCCACATCCGTATATATCTCGCACACATCCGCCTTAAGCGCTGCTGCCAGGGCAACGGCAGTTGTGTCTGAACCGCCCCTGCCGAGGGTCGTTATATTCCCGTCCTTGTCAACGCCCTGAAAACCTGCCACCACAACAATATTTCCCTTCTTAAGTTCGGACAATATGCCGCCGGTTTCTATCTCTTCAATCCTTGCCTTGCCGAATGAACTATCTGTTACAATCGGTACCTGATAGCCAAGAAAAGATTTTGAGCCAAAGCCTAAATCCTGAAGCGCCAGTGCAAGAAGCCCGATGGTAACCTGCTCTCCTGTTGCCACAACCACATCGTATTCCCTTCCTATTGGAAATTCCTTCATCTGGCCTGTCAGGTCAACCAGTTTGTTGGTTTCACCTGACATAGCAGATAAAACCACAACAATCTTATGCCCTTTCCTTTTTGTCTGCGCAACCCTTATTGCAACATTTCTAATCCTTTCAACATTGCCAACAGATGTACCGCCATATTTCTGGACTATTAAAGCCATACCTTCTCCTATTTTGATTCCATGGGTTATAAAAAAAGAGCACATCGATTAACTTTTTTTGGAACCTGTGTAATCGTATTATGTAATATGTGCAATCACATTATTTTACAGCCAGTTTTCCACCTTAAGCATAGGAACTTTAGAAAAATGCCTTACATTCCCTGTAACTATTGTTAAATTGTTATGTAACGCAATAGAGGCTATTCGTATATCTGGTTCTGATAATGATATTCCTTTTTTCTCTAACTCTGCCCTCATCTTCCCATACACTCTTGCCGACCCTTCATCAAATGTCAACGTTTGAATATTCGGCCATACCTGTCTATCCAGTTTCTCTAAAAAATAATCCGGCCGATTGCTCCTGTAAGCGCCATACACCAGTTCGCCAACTGTTATCGTTGTTGTAAACTGATCTTCAGGCGAAATAGATGCCAGCTTCTTTATGAAAGGCAACGAAGGATTGCGCTTGATTATATGGCTTATTGTGTCTGTATCAAAAAGATACATCACGAAACCCCTTTTATCCTTCGGTCCTTGGCTTCTCCCCTCTTTTTATAAATATGCGCTATAATTTTATCCAACTCCTTAAAATCATCCCATGCGCCTAATGCAGCCAGCAGACCCTTCCGCTTTCCTTTTTGCTTGTCTCGCTCAATAAGCGCAAGTTCTTTTATACCTACCATAGCTGCCATAGGCTTGCCTTTCCGCTCAATAATAAAGTGTTCCCCCTCCTTACTTACCTCGCTTACAACCTCAGAAAAATGTCTTTTTACTTCAGCAACCCCGATAGTTTTAGACATACAAACCACCTCCCATCTTAGATGTCATAATGTCATTATGACATCTAAGATGGTCATAGTCAAATTATTTTCAGCCTGCAATTTCAAACGACGTAAGATTTGAGCCAAACATATAATATTGCAGTTTCTCAATTCACGCTCAAGAATACTACAGATGCGAGGAAGGACAAGGAACTGAACCGGAGCATACTTTTTTAGGTATGTGAGGATTCAATCCCGCAGTCCTGACAACGCAGATGGGGCATTATCGAGCGTGAAGCTACTTTTTTCTCCCTATCTTATGAATCGCCATCCCATGCACATCCTCTGCTGCTTCCATAACTAATTCGGGAAGGGTCGGATGGGCATGGATAGTCTCTGCTATATCTTTTACCTTTGTACCGGCCTTTATAGCCACCGCTACCTCCTGAATCAAATCCGTTGCATGTGCGCCTACAATTGAACAGCCAAGGACCTTGTCTGTGCCTTGGTCTGACAAAATCTGCACAAATCCTTCCTCATCACCCATACATAGCGCCTTTCCAGATGCAACATAAGGGAATCTTCCTATCTTTACATCAATCCCCTTTTCCTTTGCATCCTTTTCCCTCAACCCAACGCTTGCTATCTCAGGTTCAGTGAATACGCCTGCCGGAACAACAGAATAATCCATAGCCGCATTTTTTCCAAGCGCATTATTCACTGCCACAATCCCCTCGCTTGATGCAATATGCGCCAAGAGCATTCCGCCAATTACATCGCCGACGGCATAGACACCGTTTACATTTGTCTCCATCTTATCATTTACAACAATCCTTCCCTTTTCTGTCTTGATACCCAGTCCTTCAAGACCAAACCCTTGAGAATTAAAACTCCTGCCAATGGAGACCATGACCTTTTCGGTTATAAACTCTTTACCGTCAGCAAGTGTTGTCTTTACGCCATTTCCTGTATCCTGAACACCCTGCACAGTTACTTCTGTTAATACATCAATGCCTTTATCCTTAAAACCCTTCATTATCACCCGTGAAACCTGCTTATCTTCCATAGAAAGTATCGTGGGCAGAAGCTCTACTATTGTAACCTTGCTTCCAAACTCAGCAAATATGCTTGCAAACTCGCATCCCATAACACCGCCGCCGATTATGAGAAGGGTTTTTGGCACATTCTGCAAATCAAGCATCTCTGTGCTTGTAATGATATTTTTTTTGTCAATATTAAACGCAGGTATCATTGCAGGCTCAGAGCCTGTTGCAATAATGACTTTCTTTGCTGTAACGGTTCCCTTCAACCCATCCGCCCGTGTAATCCGCACCTGATTTTTGCTTTCAAGGAAACCATCTCCTTCAAAAACCTCAACACCATTGCCTTTAAGAAGCTGTTTGACGCCGCTTACAAGCTTGCTGACAACTTCGTTTTTTCTTGCAACAGCCTTTGCAATATCAAAACCAACCTCGCCTGTGGTTACGCCGAATTCGGCAGCCTTCTTGACAACAGCAATGGTCTTTGCCGAATAATAAAGCGCCTTTGTGGGTATGCACCCCCTGTTAAGGCATGTGCCACCCAGACTCTTTTTCTCAACAAGCGCAACCTTTGCGCCAAGCTGCGCCGCCCTTATTGCGCCAACATATCCGCCAGGCCCGCCGCCTAAAACAACAACATCAAACTCCTGCATTATCCCTCCCATGAATTACTGTGTAATCTAATTGTAGTCTGTGTAATCAAGTTTATGAATTTTTCAGTATGAACCATGAACTAGGTAACATATTTTATGGAATATTTAAAGAGAAAATACTTGTATGCTGCAAATGCAGGCAAGATATATTTGCAATTTATACGCAAAACTTCTACAATACGGGCATAAATTTGTCCCTGAAGGTCTTAATCTGGGATAAGAACAGGAGAAATTGTGAAAACCACTCGCACTCGCACCACCAAAATAGTATTGCTCTTAATCTCTGCCACTCTATTGCTGTCATATCCTTTGACAAGTTGGTCAGACGAACATAAGCATAAAGCATCCCCCTCTCAGCAGAGATTCAACGAAATCCAGAAGTGGATTGCTATCTTTGAAGACCCTGCAAGAGCTAAATGGCAGAAACCTATCGAAGTAGTGCGAAAACTGGAACTTAAACCAGGAAATATTGTTGCTGATATTGGCGCCGGCACAGGGTATTTTACCCGCCTCTTTGCAGCATCTGTTGGTCCTGAAGGCAAGGCCGTCGGCCTGGATATAGAGCCAGCAATGATTGAATATATGAAAGAGGATGCCAGAAAACGAGGTCTGAAAAATTATGAGGCATGGCTTGTTAAGCCTGATGATGCTGGGCTTCCTTCGAAGTTTGTTGATGTTATATTTATCTGCAACACATATCACCATATTGAAGACAGGATAAATTATTTAAAGAAACTAACAGGCGCGCTCAAACCAAATGGAAGAATTGTGATAGTAGACTTCTATAAGAAACCTTTGCCTGTGGGCCCGCAATCGGTTGCTCATAAAATATCTGGAAAAGAGGTAAAAAAGGAGTTTAAGCAGGCCGGCTACCGCCTTACAAAATCACTGGATTTTCTGCCGTATCAGTATTATCTGGAATTCTCTTTATAATAAGAGAGAAAAGAGTGGCAGATGTTCATGTAATTTCTTCTCCTTGAAAAATCTTTTGGATGTGGTATATCTTAACCATAAATCTGGAAAACAGGAATTTCGTATTATAATAAATGATGGGCGGTATAACTTAAATGGCAAAATGGAAAAACTAAACCAAGCATGGGGAATAAACGGTAGCTGTTCCTTTTATCCTCTCAAACAAAAAGGAAAGTCATGCCAATTGATTTAGGTAATGGGAAAAATATATTGTCAATGACGTTAATTGACATGAACTCTGGAAAAGAAATAACTCTTTATGAGCGAGAAGGAAGTAGATGCCATTTCCATGAAGATATTTATTTTGAAGGCTACATAATTACCCTGAGAGTAGACTGGGGAGATATGTGGAATACTGATCCAGTGTTGGATGCCGACATTTATCAAAATGTTTCAGGTAAAAAGGGCAAGAAATTAAGAAATGGTAATTGGCATCATACATTAAAGGAGTTTGATGCTAACGAAAATAGAAAAATATATGATTTTTCGTTTAATCATTTAAAACTGCGTTTTGGTGCCAAAATGTCATTTTCATTGTCGTTGTCAATAGATGCAATTTTAGTGAAGGAAAATTATGATGAACCCAAGGCCTAAAAACGCAATTAAGAGTGATATTGCAAGACCTGACTTTTAATTCTTATTCAAAACATAGACACCTTTTTAAAAGCGCCTATATAATCTATAGAGATAGAGAAGGTTAAAAAACTCAAAAAACAGGATAATCTGTTTCAGGTGCAAGGTTGGTTTAAAGGATTGTCAGTGTCAGATGAGGCTGATATGAGGAGGGTAGCGTTACTAAAAAAACAACAAGAGGAGGTTGTTAAATGGAGTTTAATCCCTTAAATCCCGTAAGCAAAGAACAACAAGAAGAAATAAGAAAAAAAGGAATGAATTGGAAAATAAAGTCCAACAGCTTTTAATAACAACAACTGGAACAGTTGAAGGCAAAAAGATTGTAGAGTATAAAAGGAATGAGTGGGAATGAGTGGGGTCAGACACCAAAATTGACATTTCACGGGGAATCTGAGTAAAAGAGGGATGTAGCGAAACGCCGCCTCTGATATAAATCGTTATGCCAGTACAATAAAGTATTTGAAACCAGAGGAATATGATATACTAAAGGACATCAATCTTTATATGGATGTAAACATGATAAAGACCGATAAACTTTTTACCGAAGCCGTTTCGCTGCCAGTCGAAATAAGGGCGCAGCTTGTAGATAAGCTTCTCCGAAGCCTTCATCCCGTTCAGAAAGAAATAGACGAATTATGGGCAGTGGAGGCAGAAAAGAGGGTTGAAGAAATAAAAAGCGGCAAAGTAAAAACGATACCAGGTGATGATGTGTTTAAGAAAATACTTGGCAGATAAATCTCTTGAATTATTCTTTCCATCCAGATGCTGAAGAGGAGTTAAATGAGGCTATCGCTTATTATAACGAGCGCCAAAATGGCCTCGGATTGGAATTCGTAAAAGAAGTCTACCTATCAATTCAAAACATTCTTTCGCTTCCTCTTGCTTGGGCTCCACTTTCTGCAAATACCAGAAGATGTTTGACAAATCGTTTCCCTTACGGGGTAATATACCAAGTTACAGATGAACAGGTATTTATAATCGCTGTGATGCATCTCAACAGAGAACCCAACTATTGGGAAAAGAGGGAAAAGAAGGCATAACAGTTAAATCCAGGGGATGGCATTCCGCCACCGATGCATTTTATGTTCCAAAGTAAAACCTCCCCTATCAGGGCAGGGGTCTTTTGCTTCCATGCTCATCTGCTCGCCTAATCTCTATCTTCCTGCTGTTCTCACCTGTATAAAAAAACTTAATCAGTATATACTTCTCCGGCAAAAGAGGATATGCCTTTTCTGCCCATTCTATAATGCAAACTCCGTCTCCGTAGAGATATTCCTCTATCCCAAGCTCATATATCTCATTCACATCGCCGAGGCGGTAGAGGTCAAGATGGTAAACAGAGAGCCTCCCTTCATACTTATTCACTATTGTAAATGAAGGGCTTTTTACATAACCTTTAATCTCAAGCCCCTGAACCAATCCCTGTGTAAATAAAGTCTTGCCTGTGCCAAGCTCTCCGACAAGAGCTACTACATCTCCTGCCTTAAGCCCCTCGCCTATCTTCCTGCCAAGCTCCATAGTTTCTTCAGGAGAAGATGTGTAAAAAACCTGGTTATTTTTCCACTTCCACATGATATATATGTATTCATTGCATCAACTGTATTTCAGCATACAAAATTATGCTTATGGTCATATTTACAATCTCTCCACCTCTCTTATTATTGCATCCACAATATCTTTTTCTTTCACCTTTTTCGCAGGTTTGCCTTTTATATATAACATCCCTACACCATCTCCGCCTGCTATACCAATGTCTGACTCAATGGCCTCTCCCGGGCCGTTCACCACACAACCCATGACGGCTATATTTACAGGTCTTTTAATGTGAGAAAGTTTTTTCTCTATTTCATTTGCAATGGTTATTATATCGAGATTTATTCTACCGCAGGTTGGGCAGGATATTATGTTAACTCCCCGCTCTCTCAATTTCATTGTCTTTAAAATCTCCCAGCCCACCCTCACCTCTTCTACTGGGTCCCCTGTCAGAGAAACCCTTAAGGTATCTCCAATACCGTCTGCCAATAAGATGCCTAAACCAACTGCTGATTTCACTGTGCCTGAAAAGATCGTACCCGCCTCTGTTATGCCTATATGGAAAGGGTAATCAACTTTTTTAGCCAAAAGCCTGTATGCCTCAATGGTCTTCCCTATATCAGATGCCTTCAAGGATACCTTGATATCAAAAAAATCATTATCTTCCAATATTTTTATGTGTCTCAATGCGCTCTCTAGCATTGCCTCTGCCGTTGGATGGCCGTATTTTTCCAGTATATCCTTTTCCAGAGAACCGGCATTAACACCTATGCGGATGGGCAGCTTGTTTTCTCTTGCAGCCTTTACTACGGTTTTAATTCTTTGTTTATCCCCGATGTTGCCTGGATTCAGTCTTAACCCATCAATACCCTTATCAATAACCTTTAGGGCTAATTTATAATCAAAATGTATATCAGCAATAATGGGAATTGAGGAAAAAAATTTTATTTTGCTTACTGCCTCCGCTGCCTCCATGTTCGGAACAGCTAAACGCACAATCTCACAGCCTGCCGCTTCCAATGCCGAAATCTGTTTGATTGTCGCATTTACATCGGCAGTATCAGTATTTGTCATTGACTGGACAGAGATGGGAAAATCACTTCCAATCTTTACACTGCCTATAGCAATCTGTCTGGTTTTTCTTCGGTTCATGGTTTATTGAGGCACAAGGTGAGATGTAAAAGGTAAAAGGTGATAAATGTTTAAAAACAAGTAATTAGAGAGACTTTAACCTCTAACCTTAAATCTTTGACCTGTATTTACCAACTGGTGCCCGAGGCCGGACTCGAACCGGCACGGCAGTTTCCCGCCTCAGGATTTTAAGTCCTGTGCGTCTACCAATTCCGCCACTCGGGCAATGGGTCGTCATAACTAAATGGGAGGCGGCTTATTAACTTGCACAAATACTTTTCTGCCTCACATTTCCTGCTATCATACTAAAAAATTTATAATTGTAAAGAAAAATTGAAGAACTTTGCGCAGGGAGGCGGGTATTAAGCAGCCGGCTTTTATAAACCGCCTCACTTTCCAAAATAAGATGCAATATATTTTATAAATTTTTTCATCTCTATCGGTTTTGAAATATAGCCGTCAAAACCCTCTGAGAGCGTCTTTTCAACTTCCATTTTCATTGCAGATGCAGTAAGGGCTATAATAGGTATGCCTTTACAATTATCACCTGATTTAAGTATCTTGGTAGCTGTTATACCATCCATTTCAGGAAGGTTCAGGTCCATAAGTATAAGGTTAGGCCTTTCTGCCGCTACCTTCTTAATTGCATCGCTGCCGGTATCTGCCTCCACAACATCGTAACCATTGGCGATTAATATATCCCTCACAAGGATCTTATTCATCGGATTATCTTCAACCACCAGCACTTTTTTCTTTGTCTCGCCTGCCATCTATAAGTAGCTCCGCTCCATTGAAGAATACAGGAAAGAGGAATTAGGAAATAGAGAATAGTTTTCCTCTTTCCTCTTTTCTGATTCCTATTTTCTGTTTTTTAAACTTTGCATTTTACATTTTGCAATTTCTTATTATGTCGCCTTATTAAATAGTGTAACCTTGTTGCCGCCGCTCTGAAACGCTGACCTTACGGCATGGCTTATATTCTGGATTAATTCGTTAGACTCCTTGCCGTCTGCCGGAAAAGTCGCAACGCCGATACTTACCGTTATCCTTGCATTCTTCTTTCCATTTGCTGAGTGAAAGGCGTGACCTTCCACTCTGATTCTCAGCTTTTCAGCAACTGCCGCCGCCACCTCTTTTCTAATGCTCGGCAAGACAATAAGAAATTCATCTCCGCCGTGCCTAATCAGACAGTCAGCTTTCCGAATATTATCCTCTAACAATCTGGCAAGGTCAACAAGTACCTCGTTTCCAAGAAGAAACCCATTTGCTGTGTTATAGTCATGCAGTCTATCCACATCTACCATAAGCATAGCAAATGGTATTCCATATCTTTTCCCTCTGGCAATTTCCTGTATTATCCAGTAGTTGAAATACCTATGGTTAAATACCCTGGTTAATGGGTCTATCATCTTTGCCCTGGCAGGATATGCCATCTCAAGCTTTTCAATTTCTCTTAATAGGCCATTTTTAGAGAACTCTGCCTTTTTAAGTATATCAGCTATATCATCTCCGAGTTTTACCTTATCATCTGTAGTTATATCCTTTGCAGTAAATATTATTATGGGGATATCCTTTGCCGTAGGATGCTTTTTTAACTGATATACCACGTCAAAACCGCTCACATGCGGCATCATTAAATCAAGTATTATGAGGTCTGGATCCCTTTCTATGGCAAGGGCGATGCCGTCTTCACCATTCGTAGCCTTGAGTACGCCAAAGCCTTCCTTCTCTAATATGTCGCCTAAAAATTCCAATACCTGCGGTTCGTCGTCAATAGCTAAAATACTGAATGGGTGTCTTTTTATCTTTGCTGTGAAGCTAAGCCTGTTTAATGTATCAAGCAGTTTGTCTTTATTAACAGGTTTTACAAGGTAATCTACTGCACCGAGACTGAAACCCAACTCCTTATTATTAGCGGCAGATATTATTATCGCAGGTATGTCGCATGTATCAGGCGATGACTTTAATTCTTTTAATACTTCCCATCCGTCCTTCTTGGGAATTGTTATGCCTATTATAATGGCAAATGGCTTCATCTGATTGGCCTTTTCTATAACCTCTACGCCATCGTCGGCAAGCTCAACATCGTAACCATTTTGGGTTAGATACACCTTTATAAGTTCATTCACGGCTTTACTTTCGCTGGCAACCAGTATTGTGGCAAACGGCGCTTCGTGGCCGTGCTGATATTTAGCAGGCATATCTTTTTCAATTTCATTCGGTAAAAAGTGAGAAGCGTAATCATCAGGTAGTTGTCCGCTCAAGATAGATGCAGTCGCAGATTTCATGTCTGTGGGTGCAGACTCCGAACCTAATCTGCCTTGCGGGATTGCAAAGCTGAATGTAGTGCTTTTGCCATATTTGCTTTCTACCCATATCCTTCCACTATGCAGTTCCACAAGTTTTTTGGTCAATGTCAAGCCAAGACCTGTACCGCCGTATTCTCTTGTTATTGATGGATCAAGCTGTTCAAACTCCATGAATATTCTTGGAATATCCTCATCTTTGATTCCTATGCCAGTATCTTTCACGGAAAGCTGAAGGATTCTTTCTATGCCGGCTTCTTTGAGTTCCTCTGCTATATTCCAACCAATACTTACTTGGCCGCCGTCCCTATTGAACTTTACGGCATTCGAAAGTAGGTTTAGCATAATCTGCTTGAATTTAGGTTTATCCAGCTTAACGATTGGAGATGTGAAAGTTGTTTCAGTTTCGATGGTTATACCCTTTTTATGCGCCATAGGTCTGATGATACCGACGACCTCATCTATAACATCTGAGAGATGAAACTCCTCTGCTTCCAGTTCCAACCTGCCCGCCTCTATCTTTGAAAGGTCAAGTATATTATTTATAAGATGCAGCAGATGCCTGCCGCTTGTATGGATATAGTTAACATATTGCACCTGTTTTTCATTCAATTCGCCAAAGGCTTTCTCCAATAGAAGGTCAGAAAAACCCATAATGGAGTTAAGCGGGGTTCTTAGTTCATGGCTTATATTGGCAAGGAATTGAGACTTCATCTTATTGGCCTTGACAAGCTCTTCGTTTAATATCTCCATCTCCTGTTTTTTTCTAAAAAGTTCATCATTGGCATTCTTTATGATCCTTGTCCTTTCTTCCACCTTTTTTTCAAGGGTGGCATAATAATACTCAAGATGCTCAACCATGCTGTTGAACTCAGCAGCAAGCGCCCCTATTTCATCATTTGATGTAATAGCCACCCTTTCCTTTAGATTGCCGCTGGCTATCCTTCTGGCGGAACCTTCCAGTATCTCAATTGGTTTTACAATAGAACGGGTAAGCATAGACCAGAGACTTACGGAGACAATAATAGCCACAATAGTCATGACGAGTGTTGTCCATGTGATAACTTTTGAAAGGTAATCTGCCCTCTCGTATTGATTGAATGCCGAATCTTTTTCCTGAGTCAGAAGCAACTGCAAGATATCCATAGCAGATTTAAAACTAGTTGATAAATCGCCGTACAATAAGACCGTAGCCTTTTTTATGTCACCGTTATCATAAATACCAATTGCCTTATCCCTCAAAACTTTATAATCAGACCATGCCTTTTCAAACGCTGTCTCACCATGCTCAAACTGCTCAACCCTTAAATACTCTTCAATCAGATTTTTTATCTTGTTATCATGTTCCTTTAAAGATTGTTTCAGATATGACTTGGAGGCTGCATCTGTAATTGTAATATAAAGGAAAACCCCCTGTCTTTCTGTCAACAGTTCTTTTTCTATAGAAGAAAGAGTGTCCTGCCGTGTAAAGAAGTTTCCGTATAGCTCCTTTGTAACATTGGCAATTTGTCTCCCATTATAAAGGCCTACCACACCACCTATGCTCATCATTGCAAGGAGGATTAAAAATACAGCAGCGACCCTTTTAGATATCTTGAAGGAATGAAATATATTCCACATATCTACCTCTTTTTAGACCTGTGATTCCACGCAGCTTGCAGGCTGTCCGGTGATTTAGCAGGCTGTTGAAAAAGCCATCAACAGCCTTGATTACACAGATTAGAAAAAATGATTACACAGATATTTATAGATATTTTAAGGAGTTTAAATCTGTGTAATCTAATCTTTTATCTGTGTAATCAGAGATTGTTGAGTTTTTCAACAAGCTCTTAGCTTGTAATTCCCAAGGGTCTCTGCCGCATGGCAGTTCATTTAAAGAAGTATTATACAATATTCTAACAAGGCAAAGTTTGTTGATTCTTCTGACAATCATTTTCTGGGTGCCTTTACATAAGCAATTAACTCTGCGCTAAAAAGAAATATAACGGCTGAATAATAGACCCACAAAAGAAGTATTATAATTGCGCCGAGAGAACCATAGGCCTTATTGAAACTGCCGAAATGCGAGATATACCAAGCAAAGATGTGTTTTGCAGCCTCCCATAAAACAGAAAATATTATACTGCCTAAAATGGCATGTCTAACCTTAATATTTGTTCCGGCCATTATCTTAAATATAAATGCTACGGCAGCCACCATAATTACAACCGGCAAAAAATATTTAAAGGTTATACTCTTTGCGAGATAGTATGATATATCTATTCCTAAAACAGCTAGCTTTATCCTGCTTAAAATCTCTGCCGCAACCGGAAGACCTATGGAGATGAGAAAAACTATGCACCAGATAAGGAATATTCCCCATACAACCAGCCTGGTTTTTATAAAACCCATTTTTTCCGCCTCTCCGAAAATGATGTTCATAGCATCCCTTATGGCGAGTATTACAAACTCGGCGCTCCAGATAAGCATTATAATGCCAAGCCAGCCAAAAACCTTGCGGTTAGCTATAAGCCCTTTAATATCCTCTACGATGCTGTCGCTCATATACGGAAGGCTCTCTTTTATAAATTCTATAATCCGCTCAAAAAGCCATGTTTCTGTTCCAAGGATAAAACCTATGAACGAGAAGAACAGAAACATAAGCGGAAGCATAGAGAACAAAGCATAGAACGATATTGCCGCAGCCATGGTAAGGCAATTATCATAGGAAAATGCCATTACGCTGTCAGTTATTATAGTAAAAAGCCTTTTCATGGTCATCTCTGCCTCTTTCTAAAATAAAACCTGATAGGAATCTTATCCAATTCAAATGCCTTTCTAATCTGGTTTACAAGAAACCGTTCATAGGAAAAATGAATGCCTTCCGGAAAATTTACAAAGGCGACAAATGTGGGTGGTTTTATATCAATTTGGGTTATGTAATAGATTTTTACTGTTTTGCCGTTATAAATAGGCGGTTGATGATATTTATTAAACTCGTCAAAGAATTTATTAAGTTGGGATGTTGCTATCCTCTTGTTGAGTTGTTCCAGCACCTCATTGACTCGTTCAAGGATTTTAAAAACCCTCTGGCCTGTAAGCGCAGATACGAATATAACCGGCGCAAATTGTAAGAACTTTACCTTCCACCTTATCCGCTCTGCATATTGCTTTGCCGTGTTTGTTTCCTTGTCCGGCATATCCCACTTGTTGACAACAACAATACAACCCTTCCCCCTGTCGTATATAAGACCTGCTATCTTCTCATCCT
>JACRML010000050.1 GCA_016214995.1 Deltaproteobacteria bacterium | reverse complement strand
ATGAAGTATTTTATCGGTGCGCTAAGCCTCATCCTTTCTATAGCGCTCACCATAGTCGGTTATGTAGAGGTAAAGGCAAGCAAGGAAGAGATACGGCCGTATATATCAGCGCAGAACAAAAAGTGCATTGACTGCCACATTAAAAAGGGTATAGGAGAGGGGCAGATTAATGACTGGAAACAAAGCCGTCATGCTGAAAAAGGCATTGGCTGCATTGAATGCCACAAGGCGGATGGAAAAGACCCTGACGCCTTTAAACATGAGGGTTTCATAGTTGCCACCATTGTGTCGCCAAAGGACTGCAGCAAATGTCATGAGGATGAAGGAAAGGAGTTTCAGGAATCTCACCATGCCCAGGCGGCTAAATTTATCGGCTCTCTTGACAATATACTCGGCAATATTGTTGAAGGCCCTGCTGCTGCCAATTCCGGCTGCAGGCAGTGTCATGGAAGCGAGGTAAAGGTTTTGGCAAACGGCAAGCTGGATTCTGCAACATGGCCGAATACAGGCATGGGCAGGATAAATCCTGACGGCTCAAAAGGCTCATGCTCCGCCTGTCATGCGCGGCACAGTTTTTCTAAAGCCCAGTCAAGGCAGCCTGAAAACTGCGGCAAATGCCACATGGGGCCGGATCATCCGCAATTGGAAATCTATAATGAAAGCAAGCACGGCATCCTCTATAATGCCAATAAGGATAAGATGAATCTTAAAAATCCAAAGGAAAAATGGATTGTAGGAAAGGATTATCTCTATCCAACCTGCGCTTCATGCCATATGAGCGCGACGGAAACACAAAAGGTAACCCACGATGTGGGAAAGCGCATATCGTGGACGCTCAGGCCGGTAATTTCAACCAAGCTTGAGAATTGGGAGGCGAAGCGCAAGGCAATGAAGGATGTGTGCCAATCCTGCCACGGCCCGGAGCAGGTGGAGAATTTTTATAAACAGTTTGACGACGGCGTAAATCTTTATAATGATAAGTTTGCAAAACCGGCAAAAGAGGCGATGGATAAACTCAAAGAGGCCAAAAAGATAACGGCAACGCCGTTTGACGATAAGATTGAGTGGACATTCTACGAACTCTGGCACCATGAGGGAAGACGGGCAAGGCACGGTCTGTCCATGATGGGGCCTGACTTTACCCAGTGGCACGGCTTCTATGAGGTGGCAAAGCATTTTTACAATAAATTCATACCGGAGTTGCAAGAACTTAACCCAAAACTTGCCAGCGAGATACTGGCAAGGGAAGAACACAAATGGAAGAAAGGGCTTTCAAAAGAGGATGTTGCAAAGACTATGGAATATTATCAGGAGAGGTATAAGCAGTAACTTAAATACCGTGTTTCGTGTCCGTTATCCATGACCGTTTAAAGGATTTTTTACGGACACGGATACGGATGACGGTTTTTAACTGATACGTCGCAGTATCATTTTAAAAAAGGCAAAGAAGCCTTCTATTTAGTAAGCAGTAAGTAGTAAGTGGTAAGTAGTTACAACTTACCACTCACGATTTACGACTTACGATCTTTAAAGAGGGCGTTTTCATTTTTATAAAATGAAAGATATAGGTATGAAATCATGAAAAATATAAAAAGCAAGGAAAAGCTTGTAGTCATAGGCAACGGCATGGCTGGCATGGCCTGTGTGGAGGAGATACTTAAATTAGACCCCAAAAGGTATGAGATAACCGTATTTGGAAAAGAGAGGCATCTTAATTACAACAGGGTTTTGCTTTCACACATCTTAACAGGCGAAAAGGCTTTAAAAGATATCCTCCTTCATGATTCAGGCTGGTATGAGAAAAACGGCATAAGGCTGCATACAGGTTCAAAAGTTACGGCTATCAGGAGGAGAAGCTGCATTGTTGCCGCAGAAAACGGCGCAGAAGCGCAGTATGACAAACTTATACTTGCAACAGGCTCAATGCCGTTTATACCGCCTGTTTCCGGCATAGGGAAAAAAGGCGTTGTCACATTCAGAGATATAGATGATTGTGAGAACTTGAGAAGCCTTTCAAAAAAAGACGGCAGGGCGGTTGTAATAGGCGGCGGGCTGCTTGGCCTTGAGGCGGCATACGGATTAAAAAGCCTCGGCATGAAAGTCAGTGTTGTGCATCTCATGGACAGACTTATGGAAAGGCAGCTTGATAAGGTTGCCGCAGAATTTTTGAAACATGATATTGAGAAGCTTGGCATAGAAATACTTTTGGGTAAAGAGACTGTGGAGATTTCAGGAAATGGGCAGGTTGAAGGGTTGAGATTCAAGGATGGCAGTTCAGTGGATGCGGACATTGTTGTAATGTCAGTCGGCATAAAACCTAATATTGAACTTGCAATGTCTTCGGGCGTATATTGTGAAAAAGGGATTGTAGTAAGCGACACCATGCAGACCTATGACCCTGCAATCTATTCGGTAGGCGAATGCGTTCAGCACAGAGGCGCCACCTTCGGGCTTGTTGCGCCTATATTTGAGCAGGCCAGGGTTCTGGCGAACCACCTTGCAGGCGACTCCCGCCTCATATTCAAGAATCAGCCGACTTCAACCAGATTAAAGATACCGGGCATAGACCTGTATTCTGCCGGAGAAATAGACGAAAGGGCAAAGACCGAGGCCATTGAATATCTGGACAGGGGAAGCAGCTTTTATAAAAAACTGTTGCTTAAAGATAACCGTATTACAGGCATACTGATGTACGGCGATACAGCCGAAGGCCCCCGTCTTTTCTCAAGCCTGCTGCAGACGGAAGATATATCGCAAAAGCGGCGCAGTATACTTTTTGGAGACGGTATAGCAGGTAATGTTACAGCATCTGTAGAAACAATGCCAAATGATGCAATGGTCTGCGGATGCAACGGCATTACCAAAGGAATGATAGTTGAGGCAATAGAAAAGAAGGGCCTGTTTACACGGGAGGATGTGAAAAGAGAGACAAAGGCGTCAAGCTCATGCGGAGGCTGCGGAGCGCTTGTAGATCAGATACTGGAAGCTGTGCTTGGCTCAAGCTTTCAAGGAGGGGCGCAGGCTGCAAATATATGCAGTTGCACCAAGTATTCACGGGATGATGTTATAAAGAATATCAGGGAAAAAAGGTTGAAATCGGTAAGAGAGGTTATGGAAACCCTTGGCTGGGAAACAGTTGGATGCGAAGTATGCAGGCCTGCTATCAATTATTATGCGGCAATGATATGGCCCAAAGAGTATGAGGACGACCAGACCTCAAGATTGGTTAATGAGAGGGCGCATGCCAACATACAGAAGGACGGCACATTCTCTGTTGTGCCGAGGATGTACGGCGGGGCTACAAATCCTGAGGAATTAAAGAAGATAGCAAATGTGGCAGTTAAGTATAATGTCCCGCTTGTAAAACTTACAGGCGGCCAACGTATAGACCTTCTTGGTGTGAAAAAGGAAGACCTCGTGGGCATATGGAAGGAAATTGATATGCCTTCAGGCTATGCTTACGGCAAGGCGCTCCGGACAGTAAAGACATGCGTGGGCTCATCGTTTTGCAGATACGGCACACAGGACTCTCTTAATCTCGGCATAGAGATTGAAAAGAAGTTTGAAGGATTGTGGATGCCTGCAAAGCTCAAGATGTCCGTAAGCGGATGCCCCAGGAACTGCGCCGAATCAGCTATAAAAGACATAGGCATTGTGGGTGTGAGCGGTGGATGGGAGTTATATGCAGGTGGTTGCGGAGGCATAGAGCTTAAAGGGGGCGAGAAGTTGCGTTTCGTGAAATCTGCTCAAGAGGTTATGGAAATAACCGCTGCTTTTCTCCAGTATTACAGGGAAGATGCGCATTATAGCGAGCGGACATTTAAATGGATGAGACGTGTTGGGTTAAATACAATTAAGAAAGCCGTTGTGGATGATATGATTAACAGAAAGAAACTTTGTTTAAGGCTGGAGGATGCGTTAAGTGTGATAAAAGATCCGTGGAAGGAGAGGGTAAATGCAGCGAATTTTGTGTATCAATAAAATCAGAATGATATTCGGGTAGCTTAACCCATTTGTGAAACAGGTTCTTTTATCCGTAAAATAGCGATTGAACCCCTCGCTATTTTACAAACCTGCGATTTGCCCGACCCAAGCTTTGCTTGGGTGCCCGACTTCGTTATCGGCACATTTTTTTTCCTCACCGTATTGGTGATATAGGGCTTGTTGTAAATAACACACCCCTTTAGTCCCCTCTCGAGAGGGGATTTAGGGGTGTGTTGTCTGGCAGCCAACTTGCAGGTTTCCACAAAAATCAATGTCTGTTTTTGGGTTTATTCTGCTTTTTCTGTCTTGGCTATCAGCCAGTAGATTATTCCAAGAACGGCTATTGCGGCTATAAGGATGAGAGATAGGTGGGACTCCACTGCTTCGGCCTTGAGAGTGCTTACCAGCAACTTTCTGATGACGGCAACCAGTGCAACACTTATAAACACCCTTATGGCAAACTTGCCGCCTTTGAGGTGCTTTACTTCTGTATCAACAAGCTCTATAACAACCCACATCATAAGCAAAGAACCTAATGTGCCGAGAAGCCCTTTTTCTATGTCGCCTGTAAAGATATGGGTTACATCATAGACAAAGAGCCCCATCACCATTATACCCATAATTACGAGGCCCATAACAAGTATGAGATTCAAGCCGTATGCAAATCTGTTGGCAAATTGTATAAGATATGATTCTACTCTTTCGGATAGGAAGAATGTTTTTATTTCTTCCTCAATAAATGAGCTCGTGATGACGTCAAGGTTTATATCTATAATCTTATCAACTGATTTTGCCAGATATTTGCACTCATTCATATCTGTGCAGAACTCTTTCTCCAAAATTTTTAGGCAATATAATCTTACAAAGTGCATGGCAGCGTTGACATAATGGGCTGGAAGTTTTATTTTCACATGGGCATATCCTATACGTTCAATGTCTCTTAAGTATTGAGTATTGTATTCGCCTGAAAAGAGGTTCATAAACCATTCCTTGAGCCCGTCCTGATGCCTAGTAATAATTTCTTCACTTGTCAGAAATTTTGACGTACCTTCAAAGTGCTTTATATGATTATAGAACTCCTTGGGAAAGTCACCCTTATGTTTTTCCATCACAGACTTAAGTTGTTTAAGATTTTCCGCATCGCCTGATGTAAAGTTGTAATGGGCTTTTATTTTATCAATGGATTCCATATTGGCTCCTAAATATTAAGGTTGAGGTTAAGGTCAAGGTTGAGCAAAGATTCGGTTTTCCTTAATCTCAGCCTCAACATTAACCTTTTAATTCAAAAATCTCTGTTGCATTAAAAAAATAACCTATCTCAAAGGCTGCTGTGTCTGTACCGTCAGAGCCGTGTACAATATTTGATTCGATTGAACCTGCAAAATCTTTTCTAATTGTTCCTGCTTTAGCGTCCTTTGGGTTTGTCGCCCCCATGATATCCCGTAATTTTCTTATTGCATCCTTTCCTTCCAGCGTCATTGGAACTATAGGTCCTGAGCACATAAAGGTTGTAAGGCTGCCAAAGAATGGCCGTTCTTTATGGACTGCATAAAAACCCTCTGCCTGTTTTTTTGTGAGATGCACCATTTTGAGGGCAATCACCTTAAGGCCGGCAGTTTCAAATCTTTTTATTACCTCGCCTATGATATTCTTGCTAACCCCGTCAGGTTTCACAATTGATAAAGTTTTTTCCATATAAAATCCTCCATTTATAATAGAGTCAAAGAGTCATAGTGTCAGAGGGTTTGAGTTAAAAGCCTTTCCCTTTAACCCTCTGACGTTGTCTAAACCTGGTGGCGGTGCGTGGACTCGAACCACGGACACGGGGCTTATGAGACCCCTGCTCTGCCACCTGAGCTACACCGCCATGTTCCGTTGACAATTGCAAAGTGCAAAATGGAAAATGCAAAATGTAAATTTATACAAAATTTTCAGAAAATGCAATCCAAAATATTCAAACAGGAAGGCAACAATGTAAAAAACAAGAAAATTGAGTTTTTAGCTATCAGTATTCAACTTTCAGCTGAAAAACATTTTTCCTGAGAGCTGATAGCTGACAGCTTATATTTGATATTTTACCTCTGTAAAATAGCGATTGAAACACTCGCTATTTTACATCTTCCACTTGCAATTGCTTCGCAGCAAGTGGAGCCAGCCGATTTGCCTGCTCCCCGATAGAGACACTCGGGGACAGGCATACTTCGTTATCGGCCAATTTTTGTTCCTCACCGTATCGGTGAATATACGGCTCGTCGTAAAAATTATCCGCTGTCCCCGACTGAATCTATCGGGGACAACTTGCAGGTTTCCCCAAAAATTAATATCTATTTTTGGGTTACCTATTGCCTCATGCCTATTCCCTGTAGTTTATATGCCATAATATAACTCTTCCCGATTCCGCCATCCGTAACAACTGCAATTACCAGTTCTTTGTGACCGTCGCTATCTATGTCATTTACAATATAATCTGCTATATAGCCGTCAATCTTTTTTGTTTTCCAGTTTTCTTCAAGGCTGTTTCCTTCCCATGTCATATCTATAATTTCACCCTTATCATAAGACCTGGCTACTTTAAAGTAACGGCCCATGGTGCCAGGGTCATTCCTGCTGATTATTATTTCTCCCAATCCATCGCCATAGAGGTCAGCATAAACAATCCTAGCCTTTATATCTATAAAGTCGCTTGCCTCATGACTGCCTGAGGATGCTCCAAGCTCAAGGCGGTTCAGACTGCCGCCATAAAACTCTCCACTCTTCCATATCTCTTGCCACGAGCCTTGTTTGTCTTTATTGTATATGTGCAGATAATCTCTTTCATCCAGGGCAATAATATCCGCTGTCCCGTCTCTATTCAAATCCACTATTTCAAAGTTGTATAAATTTAAACCTTTTGGTATATCAACAGCCTTAACATCCTGCATTTTCCCATCTTTCCATTCAAGCCTTTGCACTGCACCAAAGAATCCAGTTGTATCGCTATATTTCTGCCCTATCAGCATGAGGCCTGTTTTTTCCCCTACCGTCTTTACAAACCACTTAAGACCAGATGCTATTGTTTGAAATTCTCCATCTTTATATTCCAGCACATAGGAATCCAATCTGCCATTTGTAATCCTCGAAATGTAAATTTCAGGAACGCCATTGTTGTTCATATCTGCAATTGATACACTGTAATTTATATGAGAAACATTGCCCTTAAATTCCTTAACGATTTCCAGTGTCTGCCCGTTGAGCCGATAGATAAAGAGGTTATGGCTGTCAAGCACGATTATTTCGTTTTTTTTGTCGCCATCCACGTCTGCAATCTCAATATATTTTATAACCGTAGGAAGTTGAGGGCTTTTCCAGATACTTTTTGTGTTAGCCTTTTCCCTGATTATAAAATCGTCGTCTGCCATAGTTTCTGCAGGCTTTTCCTTGGATATAAATTTGCCTGTGTATTCAGAAGATGCAGGAGGAGTAGCTGGTGCCGTAGTTGTCTTTTCTGCATTCAAGATTTTATCTTTTGTATCTTTAGCCATTTCATCAATCATGGATACAAGATTATCCAGCCCCTTGCCTTGAGAAGCAAAAAAGATAGGAGATACAACCTTTTTTAAAGCTGCGGTCTTGGTATCAATGCTTACACTATCTGCAATAACTGTGATGCTTCCGTAAATCACATAGTCAGCATTAACCCCATTACCTATGTTTTTGGCTATATCTTCTGTCATATCCTCCTGGCCGTATTTTGATAGGGCTGATTTAATAGAAGATTCCTTTACAATCTCTATGGTTGGTTCAGCACCAATCCTGGATGCAAACATATCATGAACAGCGCCTTTGAGATATCCGAATTTTTCTTCAGCATTTATCTTCCAAGGGACGATGGCTACCCTGATACTTGGCGAGGCTGTCTTTTCCTCTGCGCCGCTGTTTACCGTAAGCAATAGGCAGCAGGCGGTAAACAGTAAGCAGTAAACTGTGAACTGTAAACTGTAAAGTGTAAAGTGTTTACGGTCTTTCTGACTTCTGACTTTTTTCATCACATCTCCTTATGAAAGAATTGATTACACAGATTTTGAAATACGAGGACACAGATTAAAAACTGCTATTTTGACTTAATCTGTGTAGTCCACCTTTATAATCGGTGTAACCTTTCATATCACATCTCCTCGGGCGCTGAAACGCCTAAAAGTTTAAGACCATTCTGCATAACTGTTTGGACAGCCCTGCACAGATATAGTCTTGCATTAGTTAGTTCGCTGTTTTCTGTTACAACCCTGTTTTTATTGTAATAAGGGTGAAACATGGCTGCCAGTTCATGCAGGTAGAATGTTATCCTGTGCGGCTCCATAGCCATGGCGCTCCCCTTTACAATATCAGGAAAAGAAGCAAGTTTTTTTATAATATCTAATTCTTCCTTAAGACTCAAGAGTTTAATATTTATATCCTCTGTCTTTGGGACGTTAATCCCTTTTTCTTTTGCATGTTTTATTATGCTGCATATCCTTGCGTGTCCATACTGCACATAAAAAACCGGGTTTTCGGGCGCCTGTTTTTTTGCAAGCTCCAGGTCGAAATCAAGATGTGCGTCAGATTTTCTTGATAAGAAGAAAAATCTGCAGGCGTCGGTGCCAACTTCATCTATAACCTGTCTTAAGGTAACAAACTCACCTTCTCTTTTTCCCATTGGCACGGGCACGCCGTTTCTTGAAAGGGATACGAGTTGAATGAATATGATTTTAAGTATGCTGTCATCGTAACCAAAGGCCTTTAAAGCTGCCCTCACCCGTGCTTCATAACCATGATGATCAGCGCCCCAGATATTGATTATTGTTGAAAAGCCGCTTTCTACCTTATTTTTGTGATAGGCTATATCCGATGTAAAATATGTTAATTCTCCATCGGCTTTACTTAAAACCCGGTCTTTATCGTCCCCAAATTGTGTGGTTCTGAACCACAGAGCTCCATCATGGTCAAAAATAACCGCCTTTTTTTTGAGTTCATTAATTGCTGTCATTACCAGCCCGCTGTCACGCAATTCTTTGTTCTCGCTGTACCACCTGTCGAATTCTATGCCAAAATCCTTGAGGTCGTTTTTTATCTGTTCCAGCATCGCCTCGCAGGCAAATTCTTGAAATGTCTCAGTTGATACAGCTTGCGTGGGGTTGCCGTATTTTTCCCGATAGTTCCGCGCAATCTCCTTTACATAGTCGCCTTTATAGAAATCTTCAGGGAATGGCTCATTCTTGCCGCCGAATTCTTCATTATAACGTCGCCGGACAGATTCTCCGAGTATATACACCTGTCTGCCGGCGTCATTAACATAATACTCTTTCACAACATCGTATCCGACCGCCTTTAGAATATTTGCAAGAGAGTCGCCTACAGCAGCCCCTCTTCCATGGCCAATATGCAGAGGTCCTGTTTGATTTGCGCTTACAAATTCCACCTGAACTTTTTTCCCAGCGCCGATATTGTTTGTTCCGTATCTTTGTTTAAGGGAGTGGACTTCTTTGAGAAGGTTGAGCCAGTAATCATCATGCATAAAGATATTGATAAATCCAGGCCCTGCTACTTCT
>JACRML010000049.1 GCA_016214995.1 Deltaproteobacteria bacterium | reverse complement strand
TTTTCAATCTTCCTGAAAAATACAATATTGCTGTCCGGGATATAAATATCCAAGGAAACAAGCTGGCAATAACCATATTGGCAATGTTTGCCTTCCGCTGCCTTTTTTTATCAGAGAAAAAAGTATGCACCATACATCCGACTATGATGAGCGGAGTTGAAATACGGCCGCCGCATTGCGGTTTTATGGGCTCTTTAAACGCAAGACAAGGAGAAAAAGGATATTGCCGCATAATCCATGCCACTTCAGATTCCCTCAATAACGATTCAGCAATAAATACAGCTATAGACATAGAAAGATGTGCCAGCGAAAGGCATTATAGAGAAGGATGGCCAACAACAGATTTGGCTGCTGATGCTGTGATAGACAAGCTAAAGGAGTATTGCAGCCGATATGCAGCTCACCTGCTGCCTGTTGAAAAACAGGCCGTGCCAGGCCGCAATGAGCCTTGTTACTGCGGAAGCAATAAAAAATACAAAAAGTGCCACGGCAGATAAATCCGAAAATATGTTACATTTTTATTTTTCTGGCAAGACATCAAAATTTTTGGCGGCAAAGTAAAAAACTCCGGATGCAAGGCGGTTGTAGTCTGCCGATTTATCGGCGCTTTCAAAAACACCCACTGGCAGCCAGCCAAAAGCTGGGGCGGACTTTTTACTTTGCCGTCATTCAAAAATTATTTCTTTTATATTTTTTGCTGTAATCTTATATGTGCCGAATGTGGTTGTTCCATAAAATCTTGATTCATCGTCAAATGTGACTGCTACTACCTCACCACCGCGAAGTGTTATCTGCGCATCCTTTTTTCCACCGCTTCCAGCACCAATGAATACTACCTTTTTGACCTTTTCAAACGGTATACTGACAGCACCTTTGCCCCTGAATCCAACGAAAAATAGCTGACCTTCCCAGCTTACAAGCCTGCACTTTGTAGGGATCTCCTGGTCATCTATGACCGTTGCAGCAAAATCAATCTCTGGCTTTGGAATCTCACTCTCTGGTGCTTTGCTCATCCCTGCAAAGGCAACCCACCCTATGATTAGCAATAAGACAGTTAATATCTTTTTCATTCCGCACCTCCGATTTAAATAAGGCCTGCAAGTCAAAAGTCATTATACTAACAACACAACACCTTAGACTTTTAGGCTATTAGGATAGCTTTTCAGGTTATGACAAATGTTTATAAACACTTTGAGAATATTCTCTCCAGCGTATACAAACTCTTTCAACATGAGAATAATAATATTAACATGCCTTCTGACGTGGTAAAAGTCAAGGGTTATTGACAAAACACTAACTTTTCAATATACTCATTTAACTGCCATAGCCCGCTGTATGCCACCATCCGTTGGGGGCAACCCATTGGTTTTGCAAAAGTATGCTATTGCTCCGGCGCTCCATAAAACAGTTTTATTGATTTTATCAAATGCAGAATATAAAGTTATTAATCAGTCCATAATAGTATAGACATTACAATTGGTATTTGTTATAATACCTGCCATGAAAAAACATGATGGCAGGAAACTTAAGCACGAAGTATTGACGGAGCTTCGTAAACGCGCCGTGGAACAAGTCCAGGCCGG
>JACRML010000042.1 GCA_016214995.1 Deltaproteobacteria bacterium | reverse complement strand
TCTTTCTCTATCCCTTTGCGCTGGATTTCATCTTCCGTAAGGTAAAAAAACTCGTTTGCCCCGGTTTTAATACCAAATCTCACATCCGCTATCTCTTTCAAAGGCACAAGTTTGTCCTTGCCTTTTTCAAGGATTTTAAAGAATATCTCCGGCGCCCTTAGATACTTGCCCCATTTTGAGCCAGTGTATTTATTTTCTTCAACATCAAAGCCTTCTGCCCAAAGCTCACTCTGTTTTTTTGGATAAATCCTCAATTCATCATTTTGGTAAAAATTATTGTGATAGAGGATTGTCTTTATCAGATTTTCAATAGCATCAAGCCTCTGTTTCTGTTTTTCCCACATATCATGGGCAGGTGGAATGAAGTGTCTCAGAGGTTTAAAGAGATATGCAAACCTAACCAGATTTTCATCCCTTTCTTTCCGTTCTTTGCATTTTTCAAGGATAATAATGCATGTATTGACATCTGCATCCTCAAACCACCTTTCAACCTTTGATTCAATAATTGCAATAATCTTATAGTTATTTAGAAATAGTTCTTGAAGCCCTTTTCCATAATCTACATCCATCCACGAGTTTGAGACAATAAAGCCAAACCTTCCACCCTCTTTTAAGAGTTTTGTCCCATGCACAAAGAAATAGGCATGAATACCTGCCCTCTTCGGTATCTCAGCTATCCTGCGGCCTCCATAAGAAAGCGCCTTTTCTATCATTTTTTCCTTATAACCCTCTTTTTCCGTTATCTCTGTTATCTCCTCCTGCCTTGTATATGGCGGGTTTCCAACAATGCAATCAAACCATCTTGGATATGTAATTTCCCTTTGCTCAACCCCAAGTGTCTGAGACCTTACCTTTCTCCATTTTTCCGGCAATTCAAGACCGCTCTGATGAACAGTGAGATTAAAAAAGTCTTCCTGCGCGATATTGGGATAATTTTTCAAAACACTCAAATCATTGATTGCAAGGTTTATTGTTGCAAGGTGTGCTGGAAATTTGGCGATATCAACTCCCCATAAATCCTCAAGTATTTCCTGATGCAATAGCCTCCTGTTTAAAAGCTTTTTGTGCTGATATGCCCTGACAAGGAATGTCCCAGCACCGCATGAAGGGTCAATAACTTTATCGGCCTCATGTTTAAGGCAGAATTTTAAAATCAGGTCAACCACATCAGGACTTGTAAAATATTGACCAAGATTGTGTCTTTCCTCCTGCGGGATAAGCTGTTCAAATATCCTTCCGATTACATCAAAACCAATTTTAGAGAAATCGTACTCTTTAATGAGATTGACAATATCTTTTATCTCTTCAACAACTGTTCTGCTGTCAGGAAATGCTATTTGATCAATAAAGTCAGCGCTGTAAATGGTTTCATAATCAATATTGTCCGTTATGTAGCTGAAGTAACCCTGCAAGTATTTTTGAAGCTGTCCCCCTGCTGTCAAGTCATCCGGGATGAGCAGCGACGCAAGGCCTGTCTGTTTTGCCTTTAAGGCCTGATAAAAGAGTATCTTATTTAAAAGGAGATACGCTGTCTGTCTTGCTGCCTTTTCAAAATCAGCATCCTGTCCGGCAAAATTCCACTGCTGTTCAACAAACCATCTTGAAAGCCTCTTTGCAAAGTCAGGTTGTTTATGAAAGCAGTCTCTGATGATTGGCTTATATAAGCGGGCAAGACGGTGATTTTTCTCATGAAGCCTTATGACAAGAAATTCATCTATAGGAAGGAGAGGCTCTGGCCTTCTGCCTGTATGCACCTCTGCAAGGTCAAAAAGAAATTTCTCAATCCCCTTAATGATTGAGTTTTTAAACCTTGGTTCTTCTATATCATCAAGATTTTCAATGGCTGAAAGTTCATAAATCCCTGCAATCTGACGGGACTCGTCTGATTGTCTGTTGACCTCTTCAGTCTTATACCAGATTAGCTTTTTAAAATTGGAGGTTGCGAAATACTTTGTCTTTCTCTTGACCGCCTTATCCCATGCCGGCTTTTTAAGCTCTCTGAAATCAAAGGGGTCAAAATAGGGAGGCTTTAGCTCAATGAGGCATAAGGTATCAGGGCTTTGCGGAGATTTGTAAATTATAATATCCGGCTGCTTTCTATCTGCGCCTACGGTTTCTTGTTCAGAGGAACCGATTGGGAGGGATTGTTCCTTAATAATCTGATTCGTCCATTCAACTAACTTCTGATTGGCAGTTCGTTCTGTCTTATGGGATGTGGTATCAAAGGGACTGGCAACTCTTATAGGTTTTTCCGTGAGTTTTGTTTTTTTCATGTCTTATATATTTCTCTTCTATGACCTATAGCCTGAATAACAATCACTTCCTTCTCGACTGTATATATTACCCTCCAGTCTCCTACTCTAAGCTTAAAAGCTCCGCTCAATTCCCCTGATAAAGGTTCAGGGGTAATATTATTAAAATGTTGGGAAAGCCAAGTGATTTTATTTAAGATACGTCTTCCTACAGGTTTATCTAACCTTTGGAGGTCATCTAAAGCATCCTTTGTCCATTCAACCTTAGGCAAAACGTTTTACCACATCTTCATGGGATATCCGTTCAGAGGGTCTTTTTAGCCTCTGCTCAATCTTTGCCTTGAATTCCTTGGTTAATTGAAGACCAGAATCAGGGTCTCCAAGAATCTCAAGGAGTTTATGTTCAATGAGCAGTTCAATATCATCTGTTGTCATCTCTTTAACTTTAGCCATAATGCACCTCCATTATGCCTTATTATACTCCTTTACCACTTGATTAACAATCCTTCTGGCAATCTCAAACACTGCTGCTATCCTGATTATCTTTACATCACCAAGCCCTTTAAACTCAAGGAATTTCTCAAGAGGCTGATTTGCCATACCCTTGAATGAGCCGAATTTATCAAGAATTTCTTTTGCAATCTGCTCGGCAGATTTCCCCTTTGTGCCTGTGGAAATGAGGATTGATAGAAGTTCAGCATCAGTTAATGATTCTGCTCCAAGTTCTCTGAGCTTGCCGCCAGGATGAGTCCACTTTGGCTTGGATTGTTCCATAAGAATCCTCCACATCTAAAAATGTTCACGCTCAAAAATTGCCCAGACGCAAGGCGGCTGCTTTTATATCCAACAAACGCAAGATTTAAGCCAAAGACAAGGAAAAGCTGGCTGGACAAAGCGGAGCATACTAATTTCCAGTATGTGAGCATTTGGACTGCCGGCTTTGACGCAGTATTTGGCCAAAGATTGCGTTTGTTCACTCATATCTTTAATCTCGGGTCTATGGAATCCCGTATCCCCTCCCCCAAAAGGTTGTAGGCCAGAACCGTTACAAATATGGCGAGGCCGGGGAACACAGAAATCCACCACGCAATCTCAATGTTGTCCTTGCCAATTGTTAGTATGTTTCCCCAGCTTGCTGTGGGAGGCTGGACGCCGATGCCGAGAAAACTCAGGGCTGATTCCACAAGCACTGCGCCGGCAATGCCGAGAACAGCAGAGACAAGCACAGGAGACATGGCATTGGGGAGGATGTGCCTGAATATAATTCTAAAATCGCTTGCGCCCAATGCCCTTGCTGCCAAGACAAACTCCCTTTGTTTTAGCGATAAAAACTCTGCCCTTACAAGCCTTGCAACACCCATCCACGATGTTATGCCTATGACAATCATGATATTCCAGATGCCGGGTTCAAGCATGGCAATGACTGCAAGGATTAAAAAGAAGGTGGGAATGGAAAGCGTGATATCAACAAATCTCATAATCACCGTATCAAACCAACCGCCATAATAGCCTGACAACGCACCAAAGATTATACCAATAACAGTTGCAATCCCGACGGCAACAAAACCAACTGATAAAGATATTCTTGAACCATAGATGACGCGGCTTAAGATGTCCCTGCCGAGGTCATCAGTGCCGAACAGGTGGCTGAAACTTGGCGACTCCAGCACATGCTTGACATTGACGGCATCAGGATTGTGTGGTGTGATAAACGGCGCAAAGATAGCAACGGCAAAAAGACCAAACACAATAATCCCACCCAGCACCGCAAGGCGGTTCTTTTTAAACCTGTGCCAGAAGAGACTTTTAATGGTTGAGTTGGTCATAAAAATATTTTACTGCTCTACAGTTTACGCTCAAAAATTGTCCAGATGCAAGACGATTGTAGTCTGCCGATTTATCGGCGCTTTTAAAAACGCCCATAAATGGGCAATCTACAGGTGTGTTGAGCGCAGAAGCCGCAGCGACAACGCAGCGGGGCACCCATGACAGAGTCATGGGGTCAGGCATTTTTTCAGCGTAAACTACTTAGCCCTTATCCTCGGGTCCGCCAACGTATACCCAATATCTGCCAGTAAATTGCCGACCAAAGTCAATATGGCGCCGATGGTCAATATGCCCATAATCACAGGATAATCTCTCATCATAACAGCCTGATAAAACAGTTGACCCATTCCAGGAATGCCAAATATATTCTCAAAGATAACACTCCCTCCAATCAGCCCTGGAATTGATAAACCGAGTATAGTTATTACAGGGAGCAGCGCATTTCTCAAGGCATGTTTGTAAATGACCTTTGTTTCAGGCAGCCCTTTTGCCCGCGCAGTCATTATATAATCCTGCCTTATGACCTCCAGCATGTTTGAACGCATATATCGGGATAAGCCTGCAAGACCGCCAAAGGCCTCCAGTGTAACAGGAAGGATGAGATGATTCACCTTGTCCCAAATCTTGCCAAAAGCAGAAAACCCTTCATAACCCATAGATTTAAGCCCTGATATGGGAAGCCAGTGTAAGTTGACTCCAAAGAGTATCATCAGGAGAAGGGCGAGCCAAAATGTGGGAATGGCAAAACCAATAAATACAACTATAGTTGTAATTTTGTCATAAACGGAATATGGCCTGACAGCAGAAGACACGCCTATAGGAATTGCAATAATAAAAATTAAAAACAGGGCAAGGCTGTTAATCAGAATGGTAATGGATAATCTTTCCTTAATCTTTGTCCAGACAGGCCTCCTGTCAGTAGAAAAAGAATCTCCGAAGTCAAGCTTTACAACCCTTTTAAGCCACATCCAGTATTGCACGTGGATCGGCTTATCAAGGTTGTAGTATTTTTCAAGCCTCTCCCTTGCCTCAGGCGTCATCTTTGGATTCAAATCAGCCAGCACATCTGTGGGCTTGCCAGGCGCGAGCTGGATTATGAAGAAAGAGATAACCGTAATCCCGATAAGAGTGGGAATCATTTCTAATAATCTTTTTAAAAGATAAGCAAACATTATAGTTGTAGTGGATAGGTGGGACATTCCTGTCCCGCCATTTTAAAAGAATATTTTAAAGTCAGTTTCATCTCTATATCTTATAGAACTGTATGGATAGTCTTTCGAGTTTATAACAATGCCTTTTCTGATTGGATTGTCTTCTATATATTTTATTCTACTTAATACTTTTTCTTCGCTATCAAGTATGTAGTCATAAAAACCTTCTTGCCATATTGTCCCTCGCCTATTCAGGACTTTATTTATTTGCCTTGACGAGAATCCTTTTATTGACTGCATACAATGAGAAATATCCTTACTTTCAGGAATCAAAATAAGATGAAGATGGTCAGGCATAATGACGAAAGACAACAGATAATACCATTCTTGCTTTTTACCAAACAAGATTGCTTCCAACAATATATCAGCTGCCTTTGCATTTTTAAATATTGGTTTTCTATTTGCAGTGACAGTGGTTGCCATATAAGGATATTGCCTTAAATGTATATGCTTCAATCTTGGCATTATGCTTCTTCTGTGGCGGGGTTAGAAAACCCCGCCTATCGGTTCTATTACTGTATCACCTTATGCCTTTGCATCTCCTTTGGCACATACCATTTGTGGATATTATAGCCCATGCCAATAAGCGGCGCCGGGGCTATGCCTTTAAATCTTGAATGTACAACAGGCGTTGCATCCGGCACATAAAGAAAAATATACGGCAATTCATCTGCAAGTATCTCCTGAATTCTAAAATACGCCTTTTTCCTTTTTTCTATATCAAATGTCCCTCTCCCCTTTTCTAAAAGCGCATCCACCTCAGGATTGTTATAGTTTACAAAATTGAATTCCTTTTCCTTTGTTTTGCTGCTGTGCCAGATATCATACTGGTCAGGGTCGAGGCCCAGGCTCCACCCCAGGACAACTGCCTCAAATCTCCGCTTATCAATAAATTCATTTATAAATGTAGACCATTCTAAAGTTCTCACCTTCACCTTTATGCCTACCATTGCCAATCTCCATTGTATAATGGTTGCTGTATTTATCCTTACGCTATTTCCCTGATTTGTGAGTATGGTAAATTCAAACGGCCTTCCATCTTTATCCAAAATGCCATCCCCATCAGCATCTCCCCACCCTGCCTCTGCTAAAAGTTGTTTTGCCTTTTCAGGATTGTGTTCATATTTTTTGACATTTGCATTATATGCCCATGTGTTGGGAACAAACGAACCTGTGGCAGGGCTCCCGAGCCCAAACAAGACGCCGTCAACAATCTCCTGTTTGTCTACAGCGTAGGCAATGGCCTGACGAACCCTTTTATCGGAAAACCACGGATGTTTTTCAATGCACCGGCCTGTATTTTGTTCCCGCTTTAAACAGAGGTTGAAACCCATGTAGGTATAAGTAGGCGCCGGGTACCGGTATTTTTTAAAATTCTTTTCAAAGTAAGGTGTGTTCGTCTGTTTTGTATACTGAATCGGCGTAAGACTCATCCAGTCTATTCCACCAGCCTTAAGTTCCAGAAACATGGTGGCAGGGTCTGGTATTATTCGATACATATATCTATCTATATAAGGCCTGCCTTCGAAATAGTCAGGATTTGACTCTAAAACAACTTCCTGGCCGGGTGTCCATTTCACAAATTTATACGGCCCCATGCCGACGGGGCGCCTTCCCAACTCGCTTTTTGTTATATCTTTACCCTCCAATAAATGTTTTGGAAGGACGACCAGATTTCCCCAACTGCTTAAAGCTGGCGCAAAGGGTTTTTCATAAGTAACCCTAAATGTATATTTATCTATGGCCTCTGCCTTTTTGACCTGTTTAAAATCTTCCGAGTATGGAGTAGGTGTCTTTTCATATATTATAGTCTTATAGCCAAACATCACATCATGCGCTGTAAATTCCACACCGTCAGTCCACCTGACTCCTTTTCTTAAATGGAAAGTAATGGTAAGACCATCTTTAGATATATCCCACGACTCCGCCAGGTCTCCTATGAGACTCAGGTCTTTATCATATTTCACCAATCCATTTATGATAAGACCTGCCACATTATGAGATGAAGCATCGCCGGCGAGCATGGGAATCAAAACACTTGGTTCTCCGATTGTGCCTTCCACAATGGTATCGCCATAGGCAGGGGTGGTGGTATTGTTATTATTAGCAGCCTGTGCGGCATTCGCCTCTTTATCAATTCTAGTGCAGCCGGTTAAGACAGTAGGCAGTAGGCAGCAGGCAGTAGACAGGGAAATGATTAAGGCAAAGGCGCGATTGAAGCCGCGCCAACAACTCCATCTGTTGGATAATTGCCTTATAAAGGTAATCATGGATTGATTCATTGCGGTTTAAAATAACTCAATCAAGTTATTTTTGCAATATAATAGAAACCCCCAAAATAGACTTTGATTTTTGGGGAAGCAGGGCTTCTTGACAATTAAAAAAACGAACAGAGAGTGATTTGCAATAATTTGCTGGAGGGGTAAAACAAAAATCCCCAGCCTTTTACGGCAGGGGATTTTTATAAAATTTTGCAGTCCTATCAACTTTCATCTTTAATCTAATTTAGCTTTACTCTTCATGCCGGCCTTTACCTCATCATATGCAACCCTGCCTGCCGCTATTTCTCTCAAGGCTGTCACAATAGCTCGGTTATCTGAGTGCACAAGCGGTTTTGCGCCTTTCAGCAAATTCTTAGACCTCTTTGCCGCAAGTATTACCAGCGCAAACCTGCTCGGCACTTTATCAAGACTGTCTTCAACGGTTATCCTTGCCATTGGTATACCCCCTTTTATTTAAGTGTCAAAGAGTCATAGTGTCACAGTATCAGAGTAAAAACTTTGAATCTTTGATACTCTAACTCTCTCACGCTTTATTTATTCCAACACCTCGCCATAAAGCCTTTTAACCCGTTCTATCATCTTCTCTCTTTTGCTTCTTTCAGCTACAATGATTGATTTGAGTTTTTCAAATGCCTCTTCCAGATTGTCATTTATAATCAGATAATCATACCACACTGCCTCTTTTATCTCAGATCTGGCATTTTTCAATCTGCTTAAAATAGTTTCGCGATTATCTTTGCCCCTGTTTCTAATCCTTTCTTTAGTGGCCTCTAATGATGGCGGAAAGATAAAAATAAAGACCTTATGGCTCCTGATCCCTGACCCCTGTTTAAAGCCTGCAGGGACAGGCCCATGGCTTCTGACTTTTACCTGCCTTGCCCCCTGAACATCTATATCAAGGATTATATCCAACCCTTTTTCAAGTAAAGATTTAATGTCGTTAAAAGATGTCCCGTATCTATTCCCATGAACCTCTGCCCATTCAAGAAATTCGCCGATATCAATCTTCTTCTGAAAGACCTTTTTATTTATAAAATGATAATCAACGCCATCCTTTTCGCCTTCTCTTGGAGGTCTCGTTGTGTAAGATATAGAATGCCTCAAATCAGAAAAATAGTCAACCGCCTTTCGGCAAAGAGTTGTCTTGCCAGCCCCTGAAGGAGCAGACACCACAAAGAGGCAAGAGGCATGAGGCGAGAAGCAAGATTCATTTCTTGCTTTTTCCTTCTGACCCCTGACTTCTTGCTTCTTGCTTCTTGCTTCTTCTTTACTCCACATTCTGCACCTGCTCCCGTATCTTCTCCAACTCCGCTTTCGCCGATACAACCAAATTTGCCAGTTCAAAATCATTGGCCTTGGAACCAACGGTGTTTATCTCTCGTAAAACTTCCTGGCACATAAAATCCATTTTTCTGCCAACAGGCTCATCCAGCTTGAGGATATTTTTAAACTGTACCAAATGACTGCCCAGCCTTACCAACTCTTCTGTAATATTGCTCCTCTCTGCAAAGATAGCAATCTCTGTCAATAGTCGGGTTTCGTCTACAGTTACACTGCCTAAAACCTTTTCCAATTTTTCCTTTAGTTTTTCTATATACATTTCTGCTACGGCAGGTGCCCGTTTATCCATCTTTGCGGCAATATCTTCCATGTCTGCAATCCTTAAAACCATATCCTTTGAAAGAATTTGCCCTTCTTCTTTCCTCATCATTAAAAGAGATTTCATGGCATTTTCCAGACCTTTTCTCATGCCCTCCCAATCTGTGCCCGAGTCATATTCTGTCTCCGCAGAAGCAAATATATCCTTAAATTTTACCAACATTGATAAATCAATCTCCCCTTTAAACCCTAACTCTTTCTGAAGCTCCCGTAAGACACTGAGATAACGCCGTGCCAATGGGATATTTGTCTTTAATGTTTCTCCTGTTCCTCTGGCAACAGCAATTGAAATATAAAAACAGCCCCTGAAGAAGTGCTGTTTTATAGCATCTCTTATTTTATGTTCTAAAAACGAGAATCTATCAGGTGTTCTGATATTTATCTCTAAAAAGCGATGATTTATACTCTTTATCTCGACGGAAAACTTATCCGCCCCGATTGAAAATTCAGATATGCCATACCCTGTCATGCTCTTAGGCACTTGCAGACTCTCCATTTTGCAGTTGATGCATATATCTTTGTCTTACATTTTTAAGTAATTTTCTCATGCCGTCTTCAGCATAATCCGGAAATGTCCACTCCAGCGGTTGAAAGCCTTCTGCTTTGTAGATAAGGGTCAAATCAGCATGGACACCGTTCTTCAGGTATATCCTATGGGAAAAATTTTTACAGCTTGCAAGCACCATCTTTTCCATAGAGACATAGCCAGGATCTATGTTTATTATCCTCTTCTCATCTTCTTTAAGGTGTTCGTTCTCAATGGAATTGGTAAAGAGCTTTATATAGGCAAGCTCATCAGGTTTAATAAGTTTTTCAAATGAGGCTATTTTTCTAAACAGCACTTCGCCCATTTCATCCTTATAATAATCGGTATGGTTGAATCCCAGTCTTCCGCTCAAAAAATCTATGTTGCCAAATTTATCTTCCAGTTTTTTTAAGACAGGTTTTACAATCCCGGAAACGCCCGTTATAAGGCTTACAATCAATTTAACTAAATTTGGTTCTTTCGGCCTGCTCATCTATATTAAAACAGCAATTAGAAACTACAGAAATGAGAAACCTGCCTCCGTCTCTTCAAACTGTTTGTTTCCTATTTCTGCTTTCTCTTTTCCTTGCTTGTTTCTGCCTCCATAGCACCCTTCAGCTCTTCCGGCACAACTGTAGCTGTTCCTACCTTGCCGACAACTATGCCTGCCGCAAAGTTGGATATTACTGCCGCCTCTTTAAAGCTCGCACTGGATGCTATTGCAAGGGCCACGGTGCCTATAACAGTATCTCCTGCACCGCTGACATCGTAAACCTCTTTTGCAACAGTGGGAATATGCGTTATACTGCCGTTATTTTCAAATAGGCTCATGCCGTGTTCACCTCTTGTTATGAGAACTGCATCACTTCCGAGTTTGTTAAGCAGCACCTCGCCCGCCCTGAGCAGGCTTGAATCGCTTACAATATCCACGTCAGAGGCCTGAGATGCTTCATCATTGTTCGGAGTTACTATTGTTGCATATTTATAATAATCAAAATGACTGACCTTTGGATCAATGGCAACCGGCTTGCCCTTTCCTTTGGCAATGGTTATTACCTCTTCTACCAATTCCTCAGATATTATGCCTTTGGCGTAATCTGATATAACGACGGTATCAACTGAACTTATTTTTTCTTTTGCATAGTCTATTATGAGCTTCATGGTATCCACATGTATTTTATCTTTTTTCTCCCTGTCAAACCTTACTACTTGCTGGCTGTGGGCTATAACCCTTGTCTTCACAGAGGTAGGCCTGTTCTCATCAACGATAACCCCGTCTGAAAGAATACCCTTCAAACGAAGCTCATGCACAAGATTTTTGCCCATGTCATCCTTTCCAACAATGCCGCATACAAGAACCTTTCCTCCAAGGCTGTGAATATTATTTACAACATTAGCGGCGCCGCCTAACATCAGGCTTTCTGAATTAACCTCCACAACAGGCACAGGGGCCTCCGGCGATATCCGCCTCACCTTTCCCCATATAAAATGATCCATTACAAGATCGCCTATAACAAGGACTGATGCTTTTTTAAAATTATTAAGGATTGCAATCCCTCTTTTATATTTTAAAATAGACTTCAACCAAATCTCCATTGATTACACAGATTTTAGAATACGATTACACTGATTAAGTTGTGAAATTACAGAGCAGCTTTAATCAGTATAATCTGTCTTTATAATTGGTGTAATCATAGCACCTTTTCAATAAGCCTCAAAAATTCATTCACATTTTTTTCTATGGTATAGTTTTCCGCCGTTTTTCGCGCCGCTTTGGCTGCGGCAAGCCTTATTTCTTCGTTTAGCAAAGGTTTAATCTTTTCTGCAATTTCTTTAGGATTTGCAGGGTCATCCACAATCATTCCATCCTTTTTGTGTGTGAGAATTTCAGATACCCCATTTATCCTTGATGTTATTACAGGAAGCTGGCTGGCCATTGCCTCAAGACAGGCATTGCTGAACGGCTCATATATAGAAGGGAGCACAAATATATCTGCAGCACAGTAATAGCCATTTACATCTGTAACAGGGCCTGTAAAGCTTATATTCTCCCCTACCCCGCACTCCTCTGCAATAGCCTGATATTTTTTAATCTCCCCTTTTCCTACAACAACCAGTTTAAGCCCTTCGTTTCCACCTATCTTTAAAATACCCAATGCCTCTATAAGAAATTTCAGTCCTTTTCTTTCAAAACCGGAACCAACAAACAAAAGTAAGACTTCGGTCTTTATGTTAAGCCTTTCTCTGTAGACGCCTCTCATCTTGCCACTCTCATGAGGGTCAAATACCTTCAGATCAATGCCATTGTATATAACACAAAACTTTTCTTCAGGTAAACCATAATGTTTTTTTATCTCATCTTTACCACGCTTTGAATTTGCAACCACAAACTTTAGTCTCTTACTTCTAAAAAGCCTTTTTTCCAGGTAAGGGATGGTTAAATGCAACGGGTTAATATAGGTAATGAGTTTTTTTAGAGGCAAGAGGTAAGAGGCAAGATGCAAGATATTCTTATTTCTTGATTCTTGCTTCTGACTTCTTGCTTCTGCAAGTCTTCTCTGTATCAGCCATTCCCTGTGGCAGCCGTCGCCTGCACGATATATATCTTGATAAAGACTCCTATCAAAACTTAAAATAACATCAAGGTTGGCCTTTCTTACATCAAAATAAGAATTTATTGCAAAAAATAATATCCGTAGAAATGATGGACCGAATGTTTTAATTTTATGGAAGACACGTTTTGAATCTTGAATCTTGAATCTTGAATCATCCTGCCCCCACTCTGCTGCAAATATATGGCAGGTATGGCCCCTTTTCAAAAGTTCATCAATAAACCGGGAAACAAAAACCTCCGCCCCTCCGTAGGGGGTATATTTCATTCTTATTAGGCCGATATTCAATCTCTCACCTCAAAGCGGTCCACAATTTTCCAAATGCGTCCACTGTTTCATCGACACCGATTTCGTCAGCTCTATTCCCTTTCTGAAGAATTATATGATCAACTTTCCACGGCGCCCATCTTCTTTTATCAGTGGAACCCCATACTGTCACTGTGGGCTTGCCAAGCGCTGCCGCAATGTGCATAGCACCACCATCGCAACAAACAATCATTTTACAAATACTCACTGCTGCAACGAGTTCCCTCAGACTTGTGGTTTTATACATAATCGGCCTAACGATCATTTTACTGGCGATTTCTTCAGCCTTTTCATCATCACCGGGGTGATAGGGATTTTTGCTACTCCCCGGCGCCCATAGGATCAAAGGCGTTATATTATACTTTTTTATCAATTCATTACCGAGTGCAACAAATCTATCAGCAGGCCATTGGTTGTTTTCCTTTCTGCTGCTTATATGCATGGCTACTATATTGGGATGCCTGCCCCCGAATGCTTGTGTCGGGGGTGGGATGCCTGCCCCTGAATGCCTGTATCGGGGGTGGGATGCCTGCCCCCGAATGCTTGTATCGGGGGTGGGGTGTGGGAATAAAAACTTTAAAACCTTTTCTTTTTCATCTGCAGATGGCACCAAAACAAGATTAGAAGGCTCACCTGTAATACCGAGCGGCTCAATAAGTTTAAACACGGCAGCTACCTCATGCACCGGCTCTGATGGTTCATTGAGAGGAGCATTATAATAAACAGCCCTGCTACCTGATGATGCATACCCTATCCTTTTTCTCGCGCCTGTCAGAAAGGTATATCGTGCCAATGTTGAAGAATAATTATATCCGCATCCTATTGCTACATCGTATCTTTCTCTCCTTATTCTGATAAACAGCGCCAGGTTTGCAAACCAGACCGAGAACCTGCTTCTATCTTCGACATGTTTGCCTTTTTCATAAACATAGACCTCATCTATATCCGGATTGCCTGCCACTGCATCAGCATTGTAACTGTTTACAAGTATACCTATCTTTGCTTTTGGAAATTTTTCCCGCAGCATATGAATGGCTGGCGTTGTACAGATAAGATCGCCAATGTTGTCGCGGCGGATTAAAAGAATTTTTTTAATTGTCTCTGCGTCTATCTTGTTCATAGATAACCATTGTAATCGCAGCCAAAGTGAATGTAAGGATACCGTATGTCTCTTCCCATAAACTATTAGTAATATTCACTATAAAATATGATATCAAGACTCCCAACACACCATACTTTACAAAGCAATTCAATTCATTTCTGATTTCTGACCTCATTACCTTTACAACCTTTATAAAAACTGCACTCCAGAATAATGCAAAGGCTAACAGCCCCAATATCCCAATCTCGAACAGCATCTGCAACACAAGATTGTGCGGGCTGGCTTTCCCATAACCGGAATTATAAAAATCGTATGCTGCCGGCCATTTTTCTCTCCATCTCTCCAGATAGCCTTCTTCTTTGGCCACTGTCGTAATCTTTTTCCATCCATAGCCATAACCGATAACAGGCCTGGCCTTTATCATATCAATAGCCCCGTTCCATATATAATCCCTGCCGCTGAGGCCAACGCGAGTTATATAGGTCTGAAAGGAGAGCAGAGTTTTATGCCTCTCAAGCAACTCCGGTTTTTTAAAGTAACTAACAACTCCGACTCCCAGAAGAACAACAAGGATAATTGCCAACATCTTATATCGTTTAGACAATAAAATCATAATACTGGCTGATATTAAAATAGCAATAAGTGTTGTCCTTGAACTGTAATAGAGCCATACCAGCACAAATTCCGCCAATAACATAACCCAGAAAAATCCCCGCACCATTATCCTGTCTTTTATACTAAAAAGGTAACCGAGTGTAAAAGGTATATAAAAGGCTGCGTTGAGGGCATATCCTCCTAAAAAGGTCTCTCTATCTGCCTTTGCCTCCAGTATATTGAAAAGATTAGCAGGCGGGTTTTTAATAAAGATAATAAGAGTTACTGCAACGAAGCTTAAAATAACTGTATAAAATAATTTCTTTAATTTTTCCTCAGTTCTAAATTCTGTTAATGTTGCAAAGAAAATCACACTTTGATTTAAAAAGTTTTTTCTGAACGCATTCAGGCTGTCGTTTAAATAGTTGCTAAAAAGGATACTGATTAAGATGGCAGCCGTCAATATAAGAAAGGCAAGTATGGCGCTGTCCTTCCAATTAACCTTAATGCCCCTCCTTATTATTTTTATCAAAAAAAGCAAGAGCATGGCGTAGAACGCGGTATTCCTTATGCTGGCAAAATGGTTAAAGGGTTGGAAGAAGATATAGATTAAAAGGAGCCGTGGTATTAAACTATAAACCCTCTCCTCATATTTAAGCCAGAAGTTTTGAAGCACCTTGAAAAACCTCCTCTACCGTTATATCTGTTATGCACTTTCTGTGTCCGTATCTGCATTCGTAAGGGGCTTTAAATGTATGAGAGCATGGCACACAAGGAAGATTTTTTTGGATTATTACTATCTTCCTGCCTGTCGGCCTCTGGTCTTCCATATCAGATGGCCCTGCGATATCAACGACTGGTATATTCAGGGCGTCCGCCATATAGATAATACCTGTGTCAACTCCGATAAAAAGAGATAGGCTTTCTATGAGGGCTGGCAATTCTGAAATGGTGAACACGCCTACTGTATTTATTACTTTATCATGGCGCATTATCGTTTTGAATATCTTATCAGCAACATCCTGATCCTTTTCTGAACCGATAAGCACGATATACGCATTTAATTCGGATACCAATTTATTAATAAGGGCAGCTATTTTTTCTGCTCCCCATTCTTTCAGCCTGTTTCCACTGGTAACGGCAAGACCGACCAGTTTTGAGTTTTGTTTTGTAGGGGAGGGGCTTGTCCCCTCCCAATGGGAGACCACAAGGGTCTCCCCTACAACTCTTTTATCAGCATCTGGTGATTTAAATACATCCTTTGCAATGTCTTTGCTGTCTATGCCAATTGCCTTTAACATCTCCATATAAGTTTCTGCAACAAGTCTGCCTCTTATATGTTTTTCAAGATGAGTGGAAAACATCGATGCCAACCTATAAGTAATTCCTGAAAAATCCGGCATAATAGAAACCCTGACAGGAATAAGCCCCCAGAGCATGGCAAGTGTAAGCGGAACATTGGGATTGAGCGACACTGCAATATCATACCTTCCATTACGAAACAGTTTTGCCAGCCGCATCTTGCCTGTAAATCCTTTATATAAGCCGTTGTCTAAAGAGACTATTTCATTTATATACGGATTATATTCAAGCAGTTCTATGGCAACAGGATTTACCAGCGCAGACAGATGCGCATCCGGATATTTCTTTTTGATTGCCCTGAAAACAGACGTGGAGCATATAAGGTCTCCTATCTTGGCAGTCTGGATTACCAAAATACGCCTTATGTCTTTTTTTCTGAAAAACAGCAAAAGGTATAATATCGGCGAAAATAAATAGGTTAGCGCTATGTATATCACTCAGGCTAAAACCTCTTCAAAAATGGCGCTGACGCCATTTACATATCTATCAATTGCAAATCTTTCGATCACCCTTATTCTGCCCTTTTCACCCATTCGTCTTCTCAAATCATCCGAAACCGCAAGTTTTGATAGGGCATCCGCAAACGCATCAATCACATTTACTGGAACCAAAAAACCGGTTTCACCGTCAATAACAAGTTCTGACGGACCGATTACGTCACATGCAACAACAGGCTTTTCCATAAGCATTGCCTCAAGTATAACCCTCGGCAAACCTTCCTTCTCAGACGGAAGCGCAAATATATCCATGGCATTTATATAAGAAATCGCATCGTTTTGAAAACCTGCAAAAATCACTTTTTCTTTCAGCCCCTTTTGCAAAACCTCTTTCTGAAGGTTTTCCCGCTCAGGTCCGTCGCCGACAATCATACACTTTAAAGATAGTTTCAAGTTGTAAGTTTCAGATTTCAAGTCTTGCATCTTGAATCTTGCATCTTGCAACTGTAGTTTTGCCACTGCCTCAATCAAATCGCAGATTCGTTTCCTCTTTATCAGAGAACCAACCGTGCCGATGACAATTTCATCGTCTTTGATTCCCCATTTCCTTCTCACCTCTGAAGCCGCCGTCGCCGGTTTGACATTCGGGTCAATGCCATTGTAAACAACCTCACATTTACCTGTGCCAACCCCATGCTTTACAAACATTTCCTTCACGCCTCGAGAAACACATATCATTTTAGTGAGCCAGTTATTTACTGCATCCACCTCAAATTGATTAAGCTCAACGCCAATACGGCTATGCTGGAGGCATGGTATATTCAATGCCCTTGCAGCCAATATGCCTTCAATATTTGACGAGGGCTGGTTATTCATGTAAATAAGATTTATCTTTAATCTTTTTAATGTATCCGCTATACTTTTTGAATTTGGTTTAATTCTGAAATGATAATCAGTCAGAAATATAAAATGCTTTTTTAACTTCTTGCTAAAAAAAAATATTAACCTGCTTGCCTCTTTTAACAGTTTCGATACAACAGCCTGTTTGTTTTGCTCTAAAAGCAAAAAATCTATTCCAAGTTTTTCAATCTCCGTCTTTATGTCAGACTCATTACCCTTTTTATAATTATTGTAAAATGAAGCTGTAAAATAATATTTGCCTCTATCTATTCCCCGATTACTGCCTTCGGGGACAAGCCTTTTTAACAGTTCAATAAGGCTGTTTGTCCCGCCGCCCCATTCTTTGCCCGTATCTAAAATAAGAACTCGTTTGGCCGGCATTATTTTCCAATAGCCTCTTTTGTTGTTTGAAGGACATATTCAGCCAGCTTTATATTGCTCAAATTGTTTTTTGCAAACTCATAGCCTCTTTTAGCAATCTCGGCGCTTTTGACAGGACTGGAAAGGTAAAATTCAACAAGGCTTTCTAGATTTTTAAGATCATTATCAATAAAAGCGCAGTTCTCGCCGTCTTTTAAACCGATTGCAAGCTCTATGGTGGGACGGATATAAAATACAAGGCCGCCGCATAGCAGCAGTTCATAATGCTTTGGCGTATCCCAGCTCCTTCCATCAGGGCTGATGCATATTTTAGAACGTTTCAGCAATTCATAAAATTCGCTCTTTGGACGCCTGCCGTTTTTTGGGCCGATGACTTTATATTTTGTTTCAAGCTTGTCAAGCAGCGGTAATAACATTTGACGAGTGTAACTCATATAGATACCGCCGAGAAAGGTAATATCTATATCTCTCTCACTGTATGGCTTAATCTCATCTATATCGGTGAATGATGCAATTGAAGGCAAATCGTAAGAAAACCAGAATGGCCTCAGCTTTGCAGCAAAATCCATCAACTCTTTATTGGCCAGCTTAAAAAGCCTAAAACAAAGAAATCTGTTAAAAGGCAGCTCTCTTTTAAAATATAGCGCGCAATTCTCAAGTAGGTCATAATCTACTCGATGGATAAACGGGTCATCAAGGTCGTCAATCACAACAATGGGCGGAAGCCGGATACCCTGCTTGAGCCAGTCAACAAGCAACGTGCCGCCCATTTTGTATTTATTAGACTCAAGCGAATACTTAATTTTGCGCGACATATACGATAACAATCCGTGCCTTCCGCCTTTATAATCGACATGGCAGACTGTTGTTATGATTAAATCATACTGCTTACTCTTTAGCTTTCTCACAATAGTCCCATATTCAGGATAAGAGATATTGACATTGTCAAACTTAACTTGATAGGTGCCGGTATGTCCGTAACTCTGCGTCAGGATATTCGGATAATGGTCAAAATCCACACCGATTTTTTGCAAGCCCAGAACAAGGAAATCCACCCCATTAAACGCATCTCTTTTGGGAGTGCCTATAAAAAGGATTTTCATATAAGCCTATTCGCCGCCCTTCGAAACAGATTGATATAATTTTACATATTCCTCTGCCATACTTCTATAATGAAACTTCTCCTCAACCCTTTTTAAACAATCTGCTGCCAGCATTTTATCAATACTCTTCACCGCTTCAATCATCTCGCTTATGTCCTTACACAGAAAACCATGTTTCCCATTTTCTATAATCTCAGGCATTGCGCCGTTATAGGTTGTAATAACAGGCGTTCCGCTTGCCAGAGCTTCTATGGTAACGATGCCGAATGCCTCGCACCACTGGGTTGGGAATATCAACGCCCTTGCCTTTGCGAGGAGCATTGCCTTCAATTCTCCTCCTACCGGCCCGATATAGGTAATCTTGTCTGAAAGTTTTTTCTTGAGGTAACCCCTGAAATAGCTGCTGACAAATGACTTCCTGTGAACATTTCCTGCTATTATAAGTCTGACTGCTGCCTTTTCCGCAGCCTCTATTGCCCAGTCAACACCTTTAACCTTCCAATCCACGCGGGAAAGAAAGAGAAAGTAATCGTCTTTGTCTTCTCTGTAGATATATTCACCAGGGTCAAGCCCAATGTAGATAAATGGGTTTTTAGAATAGCCCCAGTATTGCCTCTGGGCGTCGGAAATAAAACAATAATTTCCGCCTAATCAATGCATCTTATCTCTACACACAT
>JACRML010000040.1 GCA_016214995.1 Deltaproteobacteria bacterium | reverse complement strand
GCCGCAATGCACAGCCATAAAGGAAATGCCGTCAGCGCACTACCTTTCCAGGACATCAAAGAGTAGCTCCTCTGTCAGTTTATCCGGGTCATGGTATTTTTTTATCGCCTCTGCAAATGCCTGATAAAGGGGGACGCTGCCTACAGACAGGTTTGTTGCAGCCAGAACCTCTTTTCTTATTGCATCCAAATCTCCGCCAACAGAAAGTTCCATGAGCGTATCTGCCCCTGCATTTTCCGCTGCAATCGCCTTTTCAACCTCTGCCCGGACATCAACAATGTCAGATGATGTGCCGATGGAGGCGTTTACCTTTGTCCTCAGGCCATTGCCTATGCCCACCAGCCTTGCCTTGCGGTTGGTGTTGTTGGGAATGACCATCTGGCCGCAGGCAATCATATCCCTTATATATTCAGGCGGCTTGCCCTCAAATACCGCGACCTCCTTCATCTCTTTTGTGATAATGCCCTTTCTTGCTGATTCAATCTGTGTTGACATTAAAATCTCCTCTCCAATATAAAAGTGTATGCAGATGATACTATAACAAAAGGAGATTACAAAACAAAAAATATATAGAGCGTCATAACTTCGCATACCTGCGTTGCTCCTCAGCTCGTCGTTGCGGCGTATGCTGAAAATACGCCTCACTCCTCACTTTCGTCGCGCCTTGGTCTGCTTTGTTCTGACGCTCTATGTGCTCATTTATTTATGTCGCTGTATATAGAATAATTTTTATTGGGGATGTTTTATAAAAGTCTCCCTCCCCACCCTCCCCTTAGTCCACTCCCGTCAAGGGAGGGGAGATGTCAATTTGTATTGATTTTTTGTTTGACCCGGCATGAAAATTCCGATAAAGTCGAGAAAACTATATAATTATTGGTTATCAACGCTATAAAGACACGATGAATGCAAAAAAGGTTGCTGAAATATGAAAACAGAAGTTAAGCAAATTATTGCAAAAGAATGGTTGTTTTTTATATTATGTTTAATAATAGGCTTAACTGTTTTTCCTGTTATGCTTATTTATATTTTTGAAGGTAACCTTAAGTATTTATCTTCTTTTTATGAGCATTTATTAAGCGATATTGAGGAAGTCAGGCGGGGTCAGACTTGACTATTGACTTTATGGTGTACTTGAAATAGGGTCAACAACAGCCGTGTAGGTTGGGTTGAGCTTTGCGAAACCCAACAAGCCATTGCAACAAATCGTTGGGTTGAAAAACGCAACCCAACCTACGCACTACCACTCAAGTTCTATCTCAAACTTCTTCTTGTCCCTTTTCTCTTTGTATTCTATCTCCACGTGTAGACTTTCCGGCGTGGAGATAGACCTGGCCTCTCCGACCTCAGCGGGGTAGGTAAGCCTCCCTGTCCCGATCAACTCCTCGCCGAGTTCTTTAAGAAGCCTTCCCGCGTCTTCCCTCTTCATGGTCAACCTTCCTTTTAGTTCCATCATTCCCCTCCTCTTTCAAAAAACAGAACAACAGGGTTAGGTCTTTAATCTTACCTTTTTACAGATAGCCAGCAAGACCATACTTTTAAATCCATTTCACCTTGAGCTCCCTCTTCGGAGGCCGCGCAGTTTCTCCTTTTGCATAACCAAGAAGGATGGGGCCAAAGATAGATTCATCTTCCTTTAACTCAAGGAGATTTATACTTCATAGTCAACAACCCGCTTTTCAGAGCATACCTTCATAATAAAGTCCACTGCCTTCTTATGTTCCGGATGCTCCCGGTAAACCTCCAGCGCCTGAATGTCATCAAATTCGGCATATAAGACAATGTCAGATGCGCTTGCAGATGCTCCGATATTGATACCAACTTCAAGGCGCCTTACCACTGGTATCTTTTTCTTTAATGACTCCAAAATCGCTTTAAGCTTCTTGGTATTTTCAGCTTTACTATGCCCTTCTGCAGAATCCTCGAGCCTGAACATGACGATGTGTTTTATCATTTTTAAGCCTCCAGATAGTTACTTGTTAACTAATTTTTTGCGTCTGCACAATTTTACAAACCCCTCTGCAAATTTGGGATTGCTTGCAAAATGAAGGTGGATATAGCTGGCAAGGGTATTTTTGCAGAGATAGCCCTCAAAGGCTGTGAGGTGTGAGGCGTGAGGTGTGAGGCGATAACCCCTTTTTATTTTTTGAGACGGTTCATCTATTTCTGAATAATGATATTCGTGGCCGCGCATCGTCTGGCCTTTTTTCAAGAACAGACAGTCTTCCGCTGCCTTTATTTCCCGGTAACCCAATGATTTCCTTTTTTCAAGCATCCGGGAAACCCACGGAAATACTCCGGCCATTCCATAGGTCTTTCCCTTAAAATCACTCAATCCTTTTCCAAGATACATAAGTCCGCCGCATTCAGCATAGATGGGTAGGTCTTTATCTGCAAAATCTTTTATGGAGTTGCGCAAAGACTTGTTTGCTTCAAGTCTTTTTGCATAAAGCTCAGGATACCCACCGCCGAGATAAATTCCCTGAATATTCTCAGGCAGTCTTTTATCCTTCAAGGGGCTGAAAAAGACCAACTCAGCACCAAGTTCTTGCAACATATCAAGGTTTTCCTGATAGTAGAAACAGAAGGCGTTGTCAACGGCAACGGCGATTTTTAGCAATCTAGGGACTGTCCCTATTCTACGACTTCGCTTCGCTTCGTCCGTAAATAGGGACAGTCCCTTACGCGTTCCGCATTCCGCAGTCTGCAATATTCCTTCAACATCCACAAACCCCTCTACCATTTCTACAATCTTTTTGACTTTTGACTTTTGACTTTTGAGTTTTCCATAATTACCAGCCCCAAATGTCTTTCAGGCAAGTTTACTTCTTCATCCCGCGGGATGTAACCCAACACCCTTGCCTTACATTTATCTTCCACTGCCTGCTTAAGCATTTTAAAATGCCTTTCGCTTCCAACCTTGTTGAATATAACCCCTGAAATCTTTACCTTTGGGTCAAACCTTTCGTAGCCGTAAACCAATGCACCGGCACTCCTCGCCATGCTTCTGGCGTCAACAACCAATATGACAGGAATACCTAAAACCTTTGCGACATGGGCTGTACTGCCATGTTCATCTTTGCCGTCCTTTCCGTCAAAGAGCCCCATAACGCCTTCAATGATGCCGATTGTAAATTTCGGATTTAAAAATAGAGATTCCTGCATTACTTTATAAAATGTCCTTTTAACTCCATCAACGCCCATCATCCATGTGTCAAGATTATACGACGGCCTTCCACAGACTGCCTTATGATAGCTCGGATCAATATAATCCGGCCCAACCTTGAAGGGCTGAACGGATATGCCTCTTTTCTGAAGCGCTGCCATAAGACCAAGGGCTATGGTGGTTTTACCAACTCCGCTGTGAGTGCCTGCAACAATAAATGCTTTCATCTGAAACTACCTATCCTTTTGTAGGGGAGGGGCGACTGTCCCCGAATGCTTATATCGGGATGTCCCCTCCCACTTCGGGCAGCCACAAAGGCCGCCCCTACTTAAGACTACAGACCACAGAGTTAAGTCTTTAGTATGGAGTATGGGGTCTTATGTCTGTTTTTTCAATATCTGCATTGCCTTATCAAGCGCTGCATGGCTCCCAAGCAGGACGAGAACATCGCCTGCTTGTATCCTGAAATCTGCTGACAGGGTGGTAGTAGCCTTACCCCCCCTTACAATGGCAATGATGACGGTTCCTGTTTGTTTCCTCAAATCTAATTCAGCAAGGGTTTTGTTTACTGCAGGAGAGTCATCCGTTACAAGAAAAGTTGATGTGATGCTGGCTGCAAATAAGCTGGAAAGCTCCATAAGTCTTTCCTTTGGCAGAGACATGCCTCTGAGCATTGCATACCCTTCATGCCTGATAAGGTCTATCTGGTTCTGTATGATATTTGTCGGAATATGATACTCCCCTAAAACCCTGGCGAATATCTCAACTGATGTCTCAAACTCCTCTGATATTACCTGATTTGCGCCGAGTTTATATAAGGTGTCAACCTCGCCTGTGTATCTGGTTCTGGTAATTGCGTATACTGACGGATTTATATCCTTTGCCGCTTTTAATGCCATCCTTGTTGCAACAGGGTCTGAAACTGCAAATACAATCACCTTGGCCCGTTTAATGCCTGCCTTTTTCAAAATCTCCGGGTGGCTTATGTCTCCGAATAAGGCACGATGCTTCCCCTTTTTCGCCTTGCTGATTCTATCTGCATTCATGTCCAGAATAATATACTCTATGCCTGTGGCCTTTAATACACTGGCTGTGTTTTGCCCATTCAGGCCGTAACCTGCAATAATAACATGGTTGGAAAAACCCTTTGGCGCAGATTCCAGGGAGGAGGTTCCCTTTGCCCCCAGTATATGCGCAAGCTGCAAGGCAACCCTCTGACTCTTTTCAAATAAGAGTGGTATGGCAAGCATGGTAAGTATAGACGAGGCAATAAATGTTTGATACATCTCCTTGGAAAGGATGCCGTATTCTTCGCCTGCCTTCATAAGCACAAAAGAAAACTCGCCTATATTGGAAAGACCTATGCCGACAATTACGGCAAGACGCAAAGGGTATCTAATCACCTGGCCAATACCAATAATAATAAGTATCTTCAATATGATAATTGCGCAGGCCATGGGAAAGATATAGGGCAGATGGGACAGAAAATAATTAAATTCAAGAAGCATGCCGATGGATATAAAAAATAAGCTGGAAAATACATCTCGGAAAGGCAGCATCTCCGCTACAATTTGGTGGCTGTATTCGGATTCTGATATAACAAGGCCTGCAATGAATGCGCCGATGGCCAGAGACAGGCCTGCCTGGGAAGTAAGCCATGCAATTCCAAGACATAAAAATAATGCTGTTATAATAAAAACCTCTCTGTTCCTTAATCGCACAACCTGATAAAGGATGCGCGGCACAAGAAAGTATGCGGCTGCAAGGATTAGGGACACAGCCAAACCAGCGGTCAATATGCTTTTAGCAATGAGAAAAGTTGTTATGCCTTCAACCTTTCCCATGTGCTGCAGTAATATGACCATAGGGACAACAGCAATATCCTGCACTATTACTATGCCCATGGAGAGCCGTCCATGAGAGGAATCTATCTCACCCCTGTCGCTTAAAATTTTGAGGATAATGGCAGTAGAGCTTTGCGCTATGATAAATCCAAAGAGCACGGCCTGAGGGAAAGGTTGATTAAACATTCTGGCAATAATAATGATAATAGCGGTTGTAAATATTATCTGCAGCCCGCCGCCGATAACAGCCTCTCTGCCGACATTTCTCAGTTTTGCAAAAGAAAGCTCAAGGCCTATGGTAAAAAGAAGCATCACCACCCCAATCTGGGCCAAAAGTTCTACAGTGCTGACCTCGGTAATCAGCTTAAAACCATGCGGGCCGATAATGAAACCTGTAGCAAGAAAACCAACAATGGTCGGCAATCCAAGCCTGTAAAAGATGAAAATAACAGGGACAGATACGCCCATAAGTATGATGATATCTCTAAGTAAAGGAATTTCTTCCATAGGGAAAAGATAGTAAACCCCGCTACACCTTTCTGTCAACCCGAAAAATGATCTCCCAAAAATAGACTTTGATTTTTGGGGAAACTGGTAAGTTGCCTGCCAGACGAGGCGGAGGCCATTTTTGCGACGAGCCGTATGTTCACCGATACGGTGAGGAACAAAAATGCGCCGACAACGAAGTATGACAGGCAAATCGCCAGTTTGTAAAATAGCGAAGTTTTTAATCGCTATTTTACGGTGATCTGAATGTATTTGCATTTTTGGGGTGATTAAGGTAAAAATATGAACATCCTGTAAGAAAGGAAGAATGTATGATTACACCGATTAGAAAAATAAATTACACAGATAAAACCTAATTTAAAAATCTGTGCAATCGTATTACAAAATCTGTGTAATCAATATAACTTTATGAAAGACGAAATAATCCTGCCTCTTCTGGAAGAAGCAGCGGAAAAACTCTCTGTAAAGGTTTATTACGACGACTTGAGAAAAGGCGAGGTAAACACACCGGGCGGCTCTTGTATGCTAAGGGGTGAAAGGCGCATCATTATCCACAAAAAACTATACACCAGAGAAAAGGTTGATATTTTAATGGAGCTTTTGTCAGAAATGGATTTTGAAGGCATTTATCTGCCGGTGGAGATAAGAGAAAGATTGGATAAGATAAAGGCCAAACAAAAACCTGTGGGGGCGTCATATGAAGATCAATGAAGACTATGCACCCAAAAATAGACATTGACCCAAAAAATGCAGTTGCATTTTTTGATTTTTTACGGATGCGGCAAGCAGAGAGTTTTCAAGTCAAATATGGACGGCATAATAACCCTTTTAACTGACTTTGGAACAAAGGATAGCTACGTTGGCACAATGAAAGGGGTTATCCTCTCCATCAATCCGAATGCAACAATAGTTGACATATCCCATCAAATCCCGCCTCAAGATATTATGGCAGGTGCGTTCGTTTTATCGCAGGCAGCGCCATTCTTTCCAAGAAACACAATCCATATAGCAGTAGTTGACCCAGGTGTTGGCGGAAATAGAAAACCCATACTCGTTCAAACAGACAGATGTTTTTTTGTCGGGCCTGATAATGGCATTTTCAGTATTGCCTTGCAGAATGAAAAAATTAAGCAAAAAATCCATCTTACCAATAAGGATTATTTTCTTAGTCGTATAAGCCATACTTTCCATGGAAGAGATATCTTTTCCCCTGTTGGGGCATATCTGTCTAAAGGATTTGACCCATCTGCATTTGGAAAAAGGATAAAGACAATAACAAAGCTGAATTTTAAAAAACCTCATGCGAAAAATAGAAAAATCACAGGACAGATAATCTATACTGACAGATTTGGAAACCTTATTACAAATATAGATGAAGATTTAATAAAAAAAGTTTTCAAAAGTAAAAGATTTGAGATAATGATTGGCAGCTACACAATAAAAAAGCTTGTTCCTTCATACGCCTATGCAAAGAAAAACGAAATAGTCAGTCTTATAGACAGCAGTGGGTTTCTGGAAATAGCTGCGAGAGATAAGAATGCGGGCATAGAACTTGGAGTTAAGAGAGGCGATATAATAATTTTGCAGTAAATACAATCACTGGCATGGCAGATTATGGTTTGACTTTATGGATAAGCGCATCTTTTACTATTTCACCCTTTGGTATATTATGGCACCTCAAACAATCTGCAAAGGTAAAGGAAACCTTTCCGTGGCAATGGCCGCAATACTTTCCGGCAGCCATGTCAGTCATCTTCATGCGGTTCTCACCAAGTTTGTCTGCGAAAATTGAGGGATGGCAGGTGGAGCATTGAATCCATGTCGAATGTATCTTGTGGTCGAAAAGGACATTATTTACCATGGGGCTTGCGGATTCAAAAAGTATCTTGTTGTCTCTCACCTCGTCTTTAAAGTCCTTGTTTAGGGAGTTTATAGGTTTAAAAACATTTTTCGCTTTCAATTCTAACCAGTTAATATAGCCGAAGCGATCTATTGGAGCTTTGCCTTTAGGCAAATTTTCATGATTCCACTCAGCACCGAGATGCTCTGCTATATCCTTTATCTTCTTATGATCAATTTTTGTCATATCATATAAACTCTCTATACCGGGTCTGCCTGCATTGTGACACTTCTCGCACATTTCATCCGCACCGAAGGCCAATTTTCCGTTATGACAGACGGCACACTGTTTTCCTTCTGATAGGTGGGCCTGTGAAATGTCATTCCCGCCCTTTTTCATTATAAATATATCCTGATGGCAAACCTTGCACTGAAACCAGATTCTGTGGAGCCAGTGGGGAAAGACTACTGGATTTAATCCAGCTGCTTCCATCTGCATTCTGTGTTCTTTCATTACGATATTGCCTATAAACTTTTCGTACTTTTTCCACTTCTCGAGTTCCGCAGCCCTTTCCTTCTCCTTCTGCACCTCTATGCGCAGGATGGTTTCTATCTCTGTAAGAGGCTTATCATCGTTATTCCAATACTTATGCATGGATGCCATCGCATTGGCAAGATTCAGGAAATACATCTTTTGTTCGTAGGTTTTATCCGGAGCTATTGCATCTGCCATGAGAGATTTTATCTCCTCAGGGAGAATATCTTTATTTTTTTTGACCAGCTCAACCTGCTGGACAAAATTATTTCCAATATAGTTGATTATAAATGCACTCCGGAAAGAACTCTGCTGGGCAGAGGCATATGATAAAAATATCAAAAATGCGGCTGTTAAAAGTGCTGTGCTATGAAGTATAAATTTCATAAAGGGGGGCTCTCTTCAAAAATGATGCTTTAATTATAGCAGTGCTTTTACTTCATAGCAATCAAATTTCTGCTGTAAAATAGCGATTAAAAACCTCGCTATTTTACAAACCTGCGATTTGCCTGCCATACTTCGTTATCGGTCAATTTTTACGCCTCACCGTATCCTCCCCCTGTCCCCCTCCATGAGGGGGATAAAGGGGGAGTAGTATAAAAAGAGGATGTTTTTATATGAAAAAAATAGAGCTTATCTGCCCGGCAGGAAATCTTCCTTCATTAAAGGCCGCAATTGACAGCGGTGCTGATGTGGTTTACACAGGCTTTAACGACGCCACAAATGCCCGCAATTTTGAGGGGCTGAATTTCACCCATGATGAATTGAGGGAGGGCATTGATTACGTCCATAAAAGAGGGAAGAAAGTTTATCTTGCAGTTAATACCTTTCCTCAGATGGATACCTATCCTCAGTGGTATAAATCCGTTGACAATGCAGTTAAGCTCAATGCAGATGCGCTCATCCTTGCAAACCTTGGGATATTAAAATATGCAAGGGATAAATATCCTCATGTAAATGTCCACCTCAGCGTTCAGGCAAGCAGCTCAAATTACGAATCCATAAATTTCTACAAAAAACACTTTGCCATCAAGAGGGTGGTTCTGCCACGTGTTCTGACCGTGCATGAGATCAAGGACTTAAGAGCCAAGACAGATGTAGAACTTGAGGTCTTTGCCCTGGGCGGCCTGTGCATCAATATTGAGGGACGGTGTTATCTATCAAGCTTTGTCACAGGTGCATCTACAAATACGGAGGGTGCATGTTCTCCGTCGAGGTTTGTCAGATTTATAAATACAGGGGTCAGGGGGAAGGAAGATAGCAAGCTGAGAATAACCCTTAATAGTGTAGTGCTAAATGAACTGGGTAGTAGTGAAACCTCGCCGTATCCCACCTGTTGTAAAGGGCGCTATACAAATGAAGATGGTAATTATGTTTATGCCTTTGAAGAACCTGAATCTTTGAATGTCCTTGAAATTATCCCAAAGATAATAGGGGCAGGTGTGGATGCCTTGAAGATTGAAGGCCGACAGAGGACAAAGGCATATGTGACTGCCATGACAAAGGTTCTGCGGGAAGCAGTAGATTCATACTACGCAAACCCAGATGGTTTTAGGGTTAAAGAAGACTGGCTTGAAAAGACCAATGCTACCTTTGAGGGAAGCAAGCCGACGCTGGGGTGCTATGTAGAGAAATGAACAACCATAAATCCACAAGTTAAGAACTTGAAAATATGGGAAACACCCCTTCCTACAGGCCTATAAGATTTCTCATTATTATCTTTGTAATGCTGTTTTTTGCAGGATGCGCATCTGCGCCACCGCAGGGTTATTACACAAAACAAGGGACTCAAAAGGCTTATCAAATTGACGGCAAGTGGTACTCTCCCGTTGATTCATCAGATGGATATGAAGAGGAGGGGATTGCATCGTGGTATGGCAAGGATTTTCACGGCAAAAAAACCTCAAATGGAGAGACCTATAATATGTATGCCATGACCGCTGCCCATAAAACCCTTCCATTAGGCACTTATGTAAAGGTTACAAGACTTGATAACGGTAAAGAGACTATCGTAAGGGTCAATGACCGTGGGCCTTTTGTGAAAGGGAGGATTATTGACCTTTCTTACAAAGCGGCCTCGGAAGTGGGCATTGCAGACAGCGGCACCACTAAAGTGAAGATAACGGCTCTGGGAGATACGGTTGGTGATAAACTTGTAACAAGTGATTATCAGAGAGGGAGTTTTATGGTGCAGGTAGGCGCATTCACAGTAAAGTCCAATGCAACGAGATTAAGAGACAGCCTGTTGCAGCAATATAACAATGTTTCCATAACCACATACGATAGGGGCGATATGATTTTTTACAGGGTTAGGGTTGGCGGCGCAGCCGGTTTGAAAGAGGCTGAAAGGCTTAAAAATAGGATAGAAGCACAAGGTGTGGGGCCTACTTTCGTGGTAGCTGATTAATTATCAGCCATCCTTGTTTTCTCAGAACACCAAGGCCCCATATGTCATTCTTCATATCCTTATCCGCTGGTTTTCATTTTTTGTAAATAATAGGGCTGCACGGCCATACTTCTCCAATTACTTACTGCACCTATGTTTTTTGACCCCATCTCCACTTATACCTCAATTTGACAATCTGTTTTTGTTGTTTTCACCTACCAAAGAACTCACTACCCTCTCCATCCAGCCTATAATCTGTAACGACCCCATTTTTATCAAATATAACATCTAAACGGACCTCTTTCCCTCTGCCTGGATGAGAAAGGTACATCCATTTCTTCCTGCCAAGGTTATCAGTTCCTTCGGATGTAGGTCTGCCTAATTGTTTTAGTAGTTCAGATTCTGTGGTTCTTCCCTCTTTTATAAGGTCATGCATTACTTCTATTTCGCTTGAACCATAGTAAGAATATGATTCATTTTGGACTGAAACTGCACAGCCGTATAGCATAATAGATATCACCATGTATACGACTAATAACTTGCTGAAGCAAATAAACTTTAAAGAGCAATATGGCTTACAGAACATATCTTCGCCTACGATTAAGGAAATATCAAATTAACCAATAACAGAGTTCACGCTCAAAAAGTGCCCAGATGCAAGGCATTGCAGTCTGCTGACCCCTGCTTAATACTTGCAGGGATAAGTTTATCGGTGTCTTTAACCCCCCCACACCAAAATCTTTGGTAGGGGTAAATGCGCTCAATAAATTGAGCAACTACAGATATGTTGAGACAACACCGCGGGGAACCCATGACAGAGTCATGGGTCAGGCATTTTTCAGCGAGAATGTTCTAAAAGCTCCGACACCTTTACAAATCTATACCCCCTATCTTCAAGGCTGTCAATAATCTCTGGCAGCTTGGCAGATGCGCGGCTGTCCTTTCTTTCGGTGCCGAGGTGCATGAGTATGATGCCGCCCATTACTTCATTGCCATCCTTATCAAAACTCAGAATTCTGTTTTTTATCTCATCGGCGGAATGATAAAATTCTGACTCCTCATTACTGACCCAATCAAGGCTGTCAAGTGTCTCCTTTGTCTTATAATCCTTTGTCCAGCCTATATGGGTAAAACCTGCCTCATATGCCCACTGCCTTATCGCAGCATTCTGCTCTCCGTATGGCGCACGCCAGTAAGGAATCATATCCTTGCCTGTTACTTCTTTAAAAAGCCGGGCAGTCTCTTTCAATTGCCCTGTTATAAATTCCTTATCAATGCCATGTAAAGTTAACTGCCTGAAATTTTTCTCAAATGTTGTCAGATGGGGATGGGTGAGTGTATGGTTGCCTATCTCGTGGCCGTCTTCCACCATCTTTTTGACAAGCTCAGGATACCTCTTTATGAATTCGCCTGTTAAAAAGATTGTGGTTCTGATATTCTTTTCTCTAAGGATTTCTAAAATATCCTTTGCATCAGTTGCCTCACTGCCGCCGTCAAATGTGATGGATAGCTCTTTTTTCATCGGGTCTCCTCTTGTTATATCAGGGACAATATGCCTTGGCTCTGGACGAACAGAAAGTTTAGGCCGCACCTTGTCCTCCGCATCAAGAGTATTTTCTAACCGCATCAAAAGCATATTCTTAGCCGGGCGGGCATTGAAATTCTCTCCATCTTCTCCTTTATTCTCAACCCTTTTTAAAGCAACATCAATGCCAGCCCGGTGGATTGAGTCTGCCCTATCCAGATGAGCTGTTGTCATTTTAATAGAATGAGTTGTATAGGTGTGTATGAATGAAATGGCAAGAATAGGCAATAGTATAGGAATAAAACCATTTTCAACAGATATTCCTGCTGCCTTGTTACAAAGGAGAGAATAAAAAACATGGCTTTCTCTTTTGATAAGCCGTCTGGCTTCCTTCATTTTATACCAGAAAAGGTGTTTCCTATAACAGGTGCGGCTGCAAAAGGTATGGTGAGAGTCTCTCCACTGGCATCTTGGGCATATGGCTTTACCGCACTGGAAACAACTCTTCACTGCAATTAGTTTTGGGTGGCGGCAGCAAAACATTGATAAAAATCTACACCTTGTTATTTTTTAAGTCAACCCTTAAATTTGCCCTTACTCATATAGTAAAAACTTACCCAAAAATAGACATTGATTTTTGGAGAAACCTACAAGTTGCCTGCCAGACAACACACCCCTAAATCCCCTCTCGAGAGGGGACTAAAGGGGTGTGTTGTTTGCGACGAGCCGTATATCACCAATACGGTGAGGAGAAAAAATGTGCCGATAACGAAGTCGGGGCACCCAAGCAAAGCTTGGGTCGGGCAAATCGGCTGGCTCCACTTGCTGCGAAGCGATTGCAAGTGGAAGATGTACAATAGCGAGGTTTTTAACTTGCTATTTTACGGACTTAGAAAAAAATAGACTCTAACAACATAAAGAAGGTATAATATAAAAAACCGAGTAGCCGCATAACCTTTACCCCGTTAGAAGTTCCTGTTGGCAGTATTATTGTTTCAGTAAGATAGTTGTTTCCTTCGAAGAGAGACTTCTAACGGGGTTTATGGGTGCGATTGGCGCAGGCATAAAGAGGCTGTTGACAAAGTCATCAACAGCCTTGATTACACAGATTAGAAAAAATGATTACACAGATATTTCAAGGAGTTTTAATCGGTGTAATCTAATCTTTAATCTGTGTAATCAGAGATTGTTGAGTTT
>JACRML010000039.1 GCA_016214995.1 Deltaproteobacteria bacterium | reverse complement strand
TTACCCCAGATGGGCAAGGGAGAGGGGATATGAAGGGGTTGTAGGAGTGCATTTTGTAATACAGCCTGATGGTAATGTGGCTGACATTAAGGTTGTAAGGCCGTGCCACTGCGATATATTAAACAAGGCGGCATGCGAGGCGATAAAAAAGGCAGCGCCGTTTAATCCAAGACCTGATGAATTAATGGGTAAAGAAATGGCAATGGAATTAGATGTGGGGTTCAGGCTGGAGTAGGATTAAGATATTTAAAACAGATTATACTAATCCGGCCAGCATGGAATTGCCAGACCTTTTAGGTATAAGCTGCATTTCTCTCCTTATCGAACCGACTCTCGGCCTGGATTCAATCATTCCCTTTTCAATAAGCATTTGTATATCCTTATAAATCCGGCTGTAATCCCGCCCCGTCTTTTTTGCGACTGAATAAGCGCTGATCCCGGGGTTGCGCACAATAAGCTGTAATATCTCCCTACGCTTACGGGATATCATGGCAACATCAGGGTCAACAGGATACTGTGAATCTCCGGCAGCAATCATCCCCCACACAGCATCCCATGCATTAATAGCCATTCTTTCCTCCGGTAAATCCATACTGAGCTCATCCCTTATCTCCGGCCATACCTCAACGAAGCGCCCCTCTCCTATCTCATGCAGCAGCCAGCGCACAGGCAGATAAAGACAGGACTGCCGGAACGTCTTTCTGTGGCCCTCCGGTCCTCTGCGCATGATGCCGCGCCACCTCCTGTAGCTCATCTCCCCGCTCCAGAAGGCTTGGCGCAATATCCTTTGTCTCTCCTTTATATTGGTCTGAAACATATATCAAAATACCGCTTTACATTGAAAGCGGTTATCCCCTTATACCTCTCCGCAACTTCAAGTGTTTCAAACTCATCCATGAGGTCTTTCCACGGTATATTCCTTATCCCGCTCTCAAGATCCCGTTCTGAAACATTCGCTCCCCTGCTGTTTATTTCAGCTACAAACTCCATGATTGGTTTGATTTCTTTACTCAACACATAAAGGTCGAAGAGATCGCGGGCGGTCTGGCGCGCACCCTTGCCGGCCACTCTCCCGGTTTCAGTAACTACCTCTCCCGTTCCGGTTATTGTACGAAGCTTTCTGTGATAGAGACCTTCAATAGCCTCAGTTCTGATGTCTTTTACCGTGACTGCCGAAAACATATCGGCATAGATATCCTCTACAATGCTAATCCTGATGGATTCACCTTTCACATTGACCATTCCATGCAGTTGAGCAGCATACATCGGGTCTGTCACTGCTTCAACTGCATGAAGCCGAAGTCCGGCATCTTTCATACGGCGCTGGAGCAGCATCGGCTCAAATCTCTTGCTTACAAAAAAATCAAGGTCATATGATACCCTGTGTTCTAGATAACATCTTGCCAGAGCGGTTCCGCCGCCAAGAATTACCTGCGCCCCAGGGAATAACTCCTTTTTTTTCCCGAAGATACTGCGTAAGATTGCATCATGGAGTTTATATAATTGCTGAATTGTCATATATGACAATTTATAATATTAAATTATAAATGTCAAGTTCCGTGCAGCAAAACAGGACATTCTATTCGTTGAAGATACGTTCTTTCAAAAAACAGCCCAAAAAGGCGCGCATAGAGATTATTCCTATGATAGATACAATGTTTTTTCTACTGGTATTTTTTATGATAGCTACCCTTTCCATGACCGTCATGCGTGGCATGCAGGTGAATCTGCCGAAGGCTGAGGCATCAAAAAACGATTTAAAGGACGATGTCTCCGTTACACTTTCAAAAGATGGTTACGTGTATTTTAATAAACAAGAGATTAAAAGAGCAGAACTGCCGACGCTGCTTTTGGCCGAGGTCTCAAAAAATCCCGGCATCATGGTAATGATCAGCGCCGACGAAGAGGTGAGTCACGGAAATGTAGTTGAGCTGATGGATGAAATAAAGACGGCCGGTATAAACAGGCTGGCTATAGCAACAAGAAAAAAGGATAAAAAGCCATGATAAACAACCTGAAAGCCCCTTTTGTAATTTCTATTTTATTCCATAGTATTGTGCTTTTTTCGGTGGCTGTTTTTTATAAGCCTGCGAAGGAGGTGTTAATGAATGTCACTCCGTTGGAATTTATTCAATTGTCGGAGGAAAAAGAAACTATTCAGAAAGAAAAAGAGAAGAAGAAGGAAGTTGCCACTCCCAAGAGGGCAGAGGCCGTCCCTTTAGAGACAAAGGCAGAAGAGAGGCAGGAGAAAGTAGAAAGCCATGAGGTTAAACCGGTTCAGGATATTGCAACTAATACCAGTGAATCTGTGGAAAAGGAAGATGTTGAAATTCCATTATCCACTCTTGTCGATTCTGGTGTTATTGATACACAAGATGTTTATACTTACACTGCTCCTGCTGGTGATAATACTCCTAGTGTTGATAATACCCATGATATTGCCAATAAAACAAACAGGTTTATAAGCATAGTAAGGTCAAAGATAGAGAAGTTTACCCCAGATGGGCAAGGGAGAGGGGATATGAAGGGGTTGTAGGAGTGCATTTTGTAATACAGCCTGATGGTAATGTGGCTGACATTAAGGTTGTAAGGCCGTGCCACTGCGATATATTAAACAAGGCGGCATGCGAGGCAATCCAAAAAGCTGCGCCGTTTGCCCTGGGTTAAATGATTTAGGGTATAAAGCAATGGTGATAGAGGTGGATATTGGATTTAAGTTGGAATAGCATAAATAATAAGGTTGAGATTGAGGTTAAGGCCGAGAAAATCTCAACCTTGACCCTTACCTTAACCTTTCTTTCACACTATCTCATACTGCTCCTGATGCAGGATGCTGGATGTCTTTATAACAACCCTTTTTTTGAATTTCTGCTCCAGTTCCTTTAGCACATACTCATTCTCACCGTATAAAAGCTCCGCAACTACCGGATGGACATAAATAACAGCCTTTCGCCGTTTCTTTGGAAGCTCCTTAAGAAGCTCCCTGTATATTTCCATAATAACTGTATATTTTGACCTTATGATGCCGTTTCCTTCGCAGTAAGGGCATGGTTCACAGAGCAATTGAGTTATGCTTTCCCTTGCCCGTTTCCTTGTCATTTCTATAAGGCCGAGTTCGGATATTTTCAGTATATTTGTTCTTGCCTTGTCTGATTTGAGCGCCTCCTTTAGGGCGTTGTAGACCTTTTCCCTGTTGGCTGATTTTGCCATATCTATTAAATCAAGGACAATTATGCCGCCGATATTCCTGAGCTTTAATTGATAGACAATCTCTTTTATAGCCTCCATATTTGTTTTAAGGACTGTCTCCTCAGAGTTTTTTTTGCCGACATACTTTCCTGTATTGACATCTATGGCAGTCAGGGCCTCCATCTGGTCTATGATGATATAACCGCCTGACTTTAACCAGACCTTCTTGGAAGTTGCATCTGCAAGTTCTATCTCAACGCCGTAGGTATCAAAGATTTGTTCATTTGATTCATATAATTCTATACGTTGTTTCAGTTCAGGCAAAAAGTCTTCTGCAAATTTTACTGCCCGCTCAAATTCCTCTTTGGAATCTATAAGCAGCTTATCTATTTCTGCAGTAAAACTGTCCCTTATTATTCTCAAGGTCAGATCAAGCTCCTGATATAAAAGGGCAGGGGCAGATGTCTTTTCTTTTTTGTTGAGAATATCACGCCATAACTTTACAAGAAAATCCATATCTGCTTTTATGTCATCTTCCTTCATTCCTTCACATGCTGTGCGTACGATAAAACCTGAGTCTGGCGACCGAAGCCTTGCAACTATTTCTTTAAGCCTCCTTCTCTCCTTCTCATTTTCTATCCTTCTGGAAATGCCGATATGGTCGTCTGTAGGTGTAAAAACAATCTGCCGGCCAGGAAGAGATATATGAGATGTGACACGTGAGCCTTTGCTTCCTATAGGCTCTTTGGCAACCTGCACCATAATTTCCTGCCCTTCCTTTAAAATGTCCTGAATAGGCGCATATCCGGCAGCTCTTTCGCCTGCCTCATCCGCAGACTCCTTTGCAAGGTCTTCAAACTCCTCGAATGATTCAAACACGTCTGTTGCGTGAAGAAATGCTGTCCTCTCCAATCCAATGTCTACAAATGCGGCCTGCATCCCCGGCAATACCCTTACGACTTTGCCTTTATATATATTTCCGCTCAGACCCCTGTCTTTCGGCCTTTCTATATGAAATTCCACAAGCCTGCTGCCTTGCAGAACTGCAACCCGTGTTTCGTGAGGGCTATAATTTATAATAATTTCATTCCCTGAATGTTTCATGTTGAAGATGATTACAGAGATTTTAGAATGAGATTACATAGATTTTATTAATCCGTGCAATCTGCTTTTGTAATCTGCGTAATCGTTTTTACCCTTTCCTTTTATTTTTAAGATTGGAATCAGGCGGCTCTCATTATCAGAGATGCCCAAAAGATGCGCCGCAACCTCATAAGGTTTCATATTGCCGGATTCTCCTTTGCCGAGCGTCAATTGCAATGTATTATCATCCGCAAGGGAAAGTCTTTTTATAAGCGGCCTCATGTTTATGCTCCTTTTTTTCCCTTCCTTTGTCTGGTGAACAATGACCTCATCCATTGCCAGAAATTCGTTTATAAGCTTTTGTAGTTGTCCATTCCCAATTAAAACACCTTGGGACAAGCTTATGGACGTGTCCCTGCTTGAAGATTGCAGAGCCTCCCCCGCACTTGATACGGGGGACAAGTTTGAAGGTGCCGATGCTTGTTCCTGAATGCTTCTATCAGGGGAATCGGCAACTATGTAAATCAAATAAGTTGCCTCTGTGATAATAGCAGAGATGGGATTCAGTTTCAATGGGACTTCTGCTGCTTCCAGAATCTGTATTCCATGAGGCAATGTTTTGTTGAGTCTTTTATGAAGTTCATCAGGTTTCATATATTCTGATAGCTCCAAGTCCATCTCCTCTGCAACACTCTCTATGCCTACTGGAAGCGGCGGGCTGAACCCTATCTTTGGAAGGGGGTGAAATCCGGCAGAATATGCCATAGGTATTTCTGCCCTCCTTATTGCTCTGGAAAATAAGGTTACCAGTTCCAGATGTCCCAGATATTTCATTGTCCCGGTTTTTGAGAAGGTTAGCCTGACTTTTGAAGCGGAGAATCGGTGAATCGGAGAATCGGAGAAGTTTTTTCTCTCCCCTTCTCCGTTTCTCCCCTTCTCCGTTTCATTATTTTTCCGACTTTTAACAGATTTCTGATATACAACTCGTGCCTTTTCATAGAAGCTGATATTTTTAACAACTTGCTGGTCGCATATACCGCAGACACTGCATTTATCTACCTTGCAGTCAGGTGTTTTGCCTGCCTTCACAGATTTTTCATATTCTTTATATAAAAATTCCTTGTCAATCATTGTATTGAGATGATCCCAAGGAAAGACCTCATTTCTATCCCGTCTTCTGTAAGTGTAGAATTCAGGCTCAATATCAGCATCTTTAAATGCCTTCTGCCATATGTCAAATCTGAATTGATCCCCCCAGCTATCAAAGCGGCAGCCTTGTTCAAATGCTGCCATGATAACCCTTGACAGCCTCCTGTCGCCTCTTGAAAATATGCCCTCAAGAAAGCTCATTTTGGCGTCATGCCATTTAAAATCCAACTTATGGCTCTTGAGTTCTTTTTGCAAGAAGGTCTGTCTCTCCAGACATTCCTCCAATTTTACTTGTGGCTCCCACTGAAACGGTGTGTGTGGTTTTGGTACAAACTCTGAAACACTTACATTTATCTTTGGCCTGAACCCATAGTTTTTTCCAGCCTCTTGGACTTTTCTTGAAAGTTCAACAATCCCTCTGATATCTTCTTGAGTCTCTGTAGGAAGCCCTATCATGTAATAGAGCTTTAAGGCGCTCCATCCCATTTCAAATACATTTTTTGCAGTTTGTATCAGTGCATCTTCCTCAATGCCTTTATTAATCACATCCCTGAGCCGCTCGCTTCCTGCCTCCGGTGCCATGGTGAAGCCGGTTTTTCTTACCCTCTTTATCTCTTCCATAAGCTGTGGTTTAAGTGTTCCTACACGCAGGGACGGAAGAGAGACGGCAATTTTTTTGTCTGCAAATCTGTCCATAAAGCCTATAAGAACATCCTGAATGCAAGAATAGTCTCCTGTGCTTAATGACAGAAAAGAAACCTCGTCATAGCCTGTATTCTTCAAGGTTTGGTCAATTATTTTCATGATGTTTTCAGGAGACCTTTCCCTGCCGGGCCTATAGATGATCCCAGCCTGGCAGAATCTGCAGCCCCTTGTGCAGCCCCGGCTTATCTCTACGGCAAGATGGTCATGGACAATCTGTGGAAAAGGCACAACAGGCCTTGTTGGCAGCGGAAGCATATTGAGATCAGGAACAATTCTTTTATTTACGTTCGTGTAGCCTTTTAATAGCGGAGAGATCTTTTTAACTGTTCCGTCTGCATTGTAGTTAACATCAAAAAACGAAGGCACATACACGCCTTCAACCCCAGCTAGTTTTCTCAACAAATTTTCTCGTTTTTCCCCTGCCTTTTTCCACGACATTATAATATGGGCTATCTCTAATACAACCTCTTCGCCGTCACCGAGGACAAATGCATCAAAAAAATCTGCAATTGGTTCAGGGTTGAATGCAATCGGCCCTCCGCCTATTATAAATGGATGAGTTTCATTCCTATCCTTTGAATAGAGAGGAATTTTGCCAAGATTCAGCATATTGATTATATTGGTGTAAGAGAGTTCGTATTGAATTGAAAAGCCAAGCAAATCAAGTTTGTATAGTGGAATGCCTGACTCAAGTGTTGCAAGTGGAATCTTTTTATCCCTCAAGAGCTTTTCCATGTCAACCCATGGTGAAAAAACCCTCTCGCATGCCATATCTGTACTGCTGTTCAATATCTGATACAGAATCTGCATGCCCAGATGGCTCATCCCGATCTCATAAACATCGGGAAATGCAAGGCCAATCTTTAGCCTCACATGAGAAAGGTCTTTTCTGACAGAATTGACCTCACCGCCTATATATCTGCTTGGTCTAGAAACAAGGGCAAGATAGTCTTTCGCCCCGTCAAAAGGTTCATACTTTGGGATTTTTTCTTTTGGAAGGTATTGGGTTTTCATATCAAGGTCTTTTAACCTGCTGTATATTTAATGCTCTCATCTCCATTTAAAAATAATAGGTTAGTAATCTCCGAAAACTCCAGTTTTGCCACCATGAACTTACTTCAGGGTCTCCTAACACATTGATTTTATTATATACTTAAACAAGCTCAGCATGACATTGTGTGCTGTTTTGATGTTTTACAGGGATTTCTCCAATCTAAATTAACATAACCATTAGTTGTTTACAATTCTATATTTTTATTGGGGAAAAACCTTATGATAAAATTTGGGGAGATTTTGAGGAGGTGTTATATCAATTCAGCAAAAACTTCATTTGACAAAAGAAGCCCTTTATGGGTTAGCCTTATACTATTGGCATCTTCATAAAGCAATTCGGCCGCTTTAAGTGCGGATATTTTGGATGCGTATAAATCTTTTAAAGATATATTAAACCGTGTTAAAAACCAACCCGTGTCTATTCCTGTTAACCTTCTCAAACCTAGGAATATCCCTTCTTCCAAGGCCTCTACTTTTTTTAACGTTTCCTTTCCTGCAATTGCATGGTCTGTATCTTTTATCCGCTGCATATATACATCAGGGTTTTTCTCGTTCCACCATCTTGTGCCCCAATCAGGGGTCTGTTCTTGGGAGACTATATTAAGTGATGAGATATACGAATGTGCGCCTGCCCCAAGCCCAAGATAATCCATGCCAAGCCAGTATCTGTTATTATGTCGTGATTCAAAACCAGCGAGTGAAAAGTTGGATATCTCATAGTGGTTATAGCCTTTGTTTTTTAGAATATTAATGGCAATTTCGTACATTAAAGTTTGTTCTTCTTCTGACGGTAAGGCAAGCTCGCAAGATTTCTGGAGAGTAAAAAACGAGGTTCCATTTTCTATGGTAAGGTTATAAGTTGAGATATGTTCCGGCCTTAAACAAGCGGCTGTTTCTATATCTTCTTCCCATTCCTTTATAGATTGTTCGGGTGCGCCGAATATAATATCCATTCCTATATTGTTAAAACCAGCCGCCCTTGCGTATTCATAGCATCTTACCGAATCTTTTGCAGAGTGAATTCTGCCAAGGGTTTTGAGCATTTTCTCATTAAATGATTGAATGCCAATGCTCAATCTATTTATACCGGCATCCTTAAAGGCAGCTAATCTATCCCGTGTAACAGTTCCCGGGTTTATCTCAATGGTAATTTCATCTGGAGCAGTATCAGAAAAGGCCTGCCGTATGCCGTTAACAAGCTTTTTAATATTATGGGGCTCAATTATGGAAGGAGTTCCGCCGCCGATATAGATGGTCTCGAGGGTTTTGTTTAATAAGGACGGCTTTTCTTTAATATGTCCAGCTAATTCCTCAAGCACTGCATCTATATAAATGTCATCAGGGGCGCTAGTAACCGCAATGGAATTAAAATCGCAGTATGGGCACTTCTTTATGCAAAAAGGAATATGTACATATATGCCAATGGTGTTGTTCATAAAAAAGCTGCTGGCTTTAAACGGTCAGCATGAAGCGTCTGCTGATAGCTGAACGCTGAATACTTAAATCAGCCTGCCTTGCTAGTATATTTGCATAGTTTTTTAAATATGTCCAATGGTGATTGCCGCTGATTTAAAAACCTTGACATTGTTAAAAGGAATAAATAACATTCAATAGTTTTCTTGATATTATTAGAAATTTTGCTATGAACTTGCCCATAAAAATAAAAACCAAATATATTTTTTGGCTTAACGTGGCCATTGCCATAGCCTTGGCTATCCTGTTTTCCCCTTCACTTCTTATGGCCACCCCTGATGCGGCTGGGGTGGTCAGCCAGACAAGCATAGATAATATCAGCATCACATTTCTCTGGATTGCCATAATACTAATACTGGCTAAGATATCCAGCTTAATAGAGCGGTTTGGTCAGCCAGCAGTGCTGGGAGAGCTTTTAGTCGGTATATTGTTAGGCAGTTTACCTCTTATCGGTTTACACTTCTTTGAATCTATCCGCTCCAATGAGTTGATCCACTTTTTATCAGAATTGGGAATTGTAATCCTCCTCTTTCAACTTGGATTGGAGAGCAGCGTCAAAACCATGATGAAGGTTGGCATTCCATCGCTGTTAGTGGCATGCACAGGGGTCGTTGCCCCATTTATATTAATAACCTATCTTGTCGGCCCATGGCTTATGCCGGGTCTTTCCAATACGGTATATCTATTCTTAGGCGCAGCAATGACGGCAACATCCGTCGGAATAACGATCCGTGTATTAAAGGATATAAGGAAGTCCCAAACAACAGAGGCGCGTATTATAGTGGGCGCCGCTGTTATAGATGATGTGCTTGGGCTGATTATCCTTACCGTTATATCTGGAATTGCCCAGCAGGGGGGGGTGGATAAAGGAGTCGTCTTTATTACTATTTTTAAGGCATTATTCTTCTTGATAGGCGGTATTTTTCTGGGGAGGTGGCTGACCCCTTACTTTAGCTTATTATTCTCTAAGATAACTACAGGTGTGGGGATGAAGTTTACCCTGGTTATCTTCTTTGGTCTTACCTTTGCATATATGGCCTCAATTATGGGTCTGGCACCTATTGTGGGGGCATTTACCGCAGGCCTTATACTGGAGTCTGTTTACTTTAAACAATTTGACAACTCCCAATTTGTTGAAAATATCCGTCATGTGATTAAGGAGGAAAATATAAGCGGCTCTTTGATGATAAAGCTTGAAAGGATTATAGATAGTTATTCTCATAAACATATTGAAGAGTTTGTTGACCATATAGGGCATTTTTTGGTCCCTATATTTTTTGTCCTTACAGGAATGCAGGTCAGAGTAGAGGCTTTTTTTAATCCACAGAT